>JAIKXQ010000123.1 GCA_024684035.1 Eubacterium sp.
AGTAAAAAACAGAAGAGAGTGTGGATCGATTCCCAGACGGAGGAGGAGATCACCAGAGGAATCCGGGAGGCAAAGGACATATCGGAATATGACCACCTCTCGGATGCGGCGTTTCTGAGAGCAAAAGAAGACTATCTGATGGGAATCAATTTTTCCAGAGCCCTTTCCCTTCGGTACGCAAGAGATGTCTCCAGCTATCTCGGGGACGATTATCATGCGGTATCTGTGGGACGGGTCATGACCTGTGTCCTCGGCATGGTGGTCAAAAGAGAGCGGGAGATCCGTGATTTCGAGAAGACGCCGTTTTACCGGGTTCTTGCGCAGATGGACTGGCAGGGGCATGGCTTTGACGCAGAATGGAGAGCCGTGGAGGGGAGCCGTTATTTCCAGTCACCGAAGCTCTACAAGGAGAACGGTTTCCGGAAAAAAGAAGACGCACAGGAGCTTGTTCGCTTCCTGCAGGATCTGAATCCACAGGAAGCAGAGGCGGTAAAGGTGGAAAAGAAGACCACGAAGAAGAATCCGCCCCTTCTCTACAACCTTGCGGAGATTCAGAACGACTGCTCCAGATACTTCAAGATCAGCCCGGATGCCGCTCTGAATATCATTCAGGAACTTTATGAGAAAAAACTGGTGACCTATCCCCGTACCGATGCCAGGGTTCTCTCCACAGCCATCGCCAAGGAGATTAACCGCAACATCACCGGTCTGAAGAGCTACGGGCCGACCGCTGCTTTTGCAGAGGAGATTCTCGAAAAGGGATCCTGGAAAAATATCGCGAAGACGAAATACACCAACGACAAACAGATCACAGATCACTATGCCATTATTCCAACCGGACAGGGACTGCAGAATCTGAAGAACGCCAGTCCTCTTGTTCAGAGGGTTTATGATCTCATTGTCCGAAGATTCCTGAGCATCTTCTATCCGCCGGCTGTCTATCAGAAGATCGGCCTGGAGGCGAAGATGGATACGGAGCATTTTTTCGCCAACTTCAGCGTGCTGACGGATGAAGGTTATCTGAAAGTTGCCTACAAGGGAAAAGCAGCTTCCGCGAATGCCACAGGAAAAGAAGCGGAGGGCAGGACTGCCAAGGCGGGAGATAATGCCGGTGATGAGACCGGCGCCGATGGTGGCGATAAAGAGAGTGAAGAGAACGTGGATGAGAACTTCCTGGAGTCGCTGAAGCTTCTGAAGAAGGGAAGCAGACTTCCGGTTCACGGCTATGAGATCAAGGAGGGAGAGACTTCTCCACCGAAGCGTTATACGTCCGGTTCCATGATTCTGGCGATGGAGAACGCAGGACAGCTCATCGAGGACGACGAACTCCGGGAACAGATCCGGGGCAGCGGGATCGGAACCTCAGCTACCAGGGCGGAGATCCTGAAGAAGCTGTTCAATATCAAGTATCTGGATCTGAACAAGAAGACCCAGGTCATCACCCCAACGCAGCTCGGAGAGATGGTTCACGATGTGGTCTTTGTTTCCATCCGACCTCTGCTGAATCCGGAACTTACTGCCAGCTGGGAGAAGGGACTGACCTATGTCTCCGAGGGAGAGATCAGTTCCGGCGATTACCTGAAGAAACTGGAGGACTTTGTCGCCAGAAGAACCAACGGAGTAAAAGCGGCGAATAATCAGAGCATCCTTCGGGGACGCTATGATTACATTGCCCAGTATTATAAGAAGACGACCCGGAGTAAAAGCCGAAAAAAGACTTCGGCGTCACAGACCCCGAAAGCCTGAATGAAACCGTGGAATACCGGAATGACGTTTTAACGTTTGGCTGTACGAATGCCGGCTTATCTCGAAAGAGCATATCGGAATGAAGAGACGCAGCGGCAAATTATAATAGAAAAAATGAGGAGGGATTACAATGAAACACGCAACAATAGCAGAACTTTACGATTTAAATCAGACCATGGCAAAGGAACTCTTTGAGGGACATACCTATCCCTGGGAAGTACTTCCCCTGATCCATGAGTTCATTCTCAAAGTCGGCCCCACACTTCCGGAGGACGAATACGAGAAGAGAGGCGAGAATGTATGGGTGGCAAAGGACGCCATCGTCTGGCCCACCGTTTCCGTGCTTGGACCCTGCATCATCTGTAAGGGCGCGGAGCTTCGCCAGTGCGCCTTCATCCGCGGCGATGTAATTGTCGGAGAGAATGCCACAGTCGGAAACTCCACGGAGCTCAAGAACGTCATTCTCTTCAATGAGGTAGAAGCGCCCCATTACAATTATGTGGGAGATTCCATCCTCGGATACCATGCCCACATGGGAGCCGGCTCCATCACCTCCAACATCAAATCCGACCGGAAGAACATCGTGGTCAAAGGAGAGGATGAGAAGATTGAGACCGGAATGAGAAAAATCGGCGCCATGCTCGGAGACTGGACCGAGATCGGCTGCGGCAGCGTCCTGAATCCCGGCAGCGTCATCGGCGCGCACACAAATGTCTACCCGCTCTCCAGCGTCCGCGGCGTAGTTCCGGCTAATTCCATCTACAAGAGAGAAGGAGAGATTGTGGAGAAACGCGCCGAGTGAGACAATTAATCAATAGATTCAGTTAATATGAATGAAAGCCACCCTGCAGGAGTAAAAACCGCAGGGTGGAATTTTTTTTAAAAAACCTAAAGGTGAAAAATTTGTCAATGCTACTTTACGAATGGTTTGATTTATGCGAAAATAGAATAGCTTAAAGTGATTTGCACTTATTTGAAAGGAGTCAAACTAATGGTTTATTCACAAGAAGTAGAAGATATGTGCGTTGTACATCAGGGCGTACATCATGGCGCTGCTCCTATTCCTGAAGAAGCAAAATGGGTTCAGGCGAAAGAGGTCAAAGACATTTCCGGATTCACACACGGCGTAGGCTGGTGCGCACCGCAGCAGGGTGCCTGCAAGATGTCTCTGAATGTTAAGGATGGTATCATTCAGGAGGCACTCGTAGAGACAATCGGCTGCTCCGGTATGACACATTCCGCAGCTATGGCTGCTGAGGTTCTTCCGGGTCTTACAGTAATGGAGGCACTGAACACAGACCTTGTTTGCGATGCCATCAATACTGCTATGCGTGAGCTGTTCCTTCAGATCGTTTACGGACGTTCTCAGAGTGCGTTCTCCGAGGATGGTCTTCAGATCGGTGCTGGACTTGAGGATCTTGGAAAAGGTCACAGATCTCAGGTTGGTACAATGTACAGCACACTTGCAAAGGGACCTCGTTACCTCGAGATGACAGACGGCTACGTTAAGGAGCTCGCTCTGGACGAGAACGATGAGATCATTGGTTATAAATTTGTAAACTTCGGAAAAATGATGGACTTCATCAAAGCCGGCGACGATGCAAACACAGCATTCGAGAAGGCTTCCGGTCAGTACGGCCGTGTTGCTGATGCAGTTAAATTCATTGACCCGAGAAAAGATTGATAGAGGAGGACGACTAAGATGGCTTTATTTGAATCATATGAAAGAAGAGAAAAACAGATTCTGGCAAAGCTCGCTGAGTACGGTATCAACTCTATCGAGGAAGCTGCTGAAATCACAAAGGCTGCAGGTCTTGATGTATATCATCAGGTAGAGAACATTCAGCCGATCTGTTTCGAGAATGCTAAGTGGGCTTACACAGTAGGTGCCGCTATCGCGATCAAGAAGAACTGCAGAAACGCTGCAGACGCTGCTGCTGCAATCGGTGAGGGACTTCAGTCCTTCTGTATCCCGGGATCCGTTGCTGACCGTCGTAAAGTAGGTCTTGGACACGGAAACCTTGGAAAGATGCTTCTTGAAGAGGATACAGAGTGCTTCGCATTCCTGGCAGGACACGAGTCCTTCGCAGCTGCTGAGGGTGCGATCGGTATCGCTGAGAAAGCAAACAAAGTTCGTAAAAAACCGCTTCGCGTTATCCTGAACGGTCTTGGAAAAGATGCTGCAAAGATCATCTCCCGTATCAACGGCTTCACATTCGTTGAAACAGAGTATGATTACCATACAGGTGAGCTCAAAGAGGTTGAGCGTATCTGCTACTCCAAGGACAAAGATTCCGCTCGTGCAAAAGTTAACTGCTACGGCGCTAACGATGTACAGGAAGGTGTAGCTATCATGTGGAAAGAGAACGTAGACGTTTCCATCACAGGTAACTCCACAAACCCGACACGTTTCCAGCACCCGGTTGCAGGTACATACAAGAAAGAGCGTCTTGAGGCAGGAAAGAAATACTTCTCCGTTGCTTCCGGTGGTGGTACAGGTCGTACACTTCACCCGGACAACATGGCAGCAGGTCCTGCTTCCTACGGCATGACAGATACTCTCGGACGTATGCATTCCGATGCACAGTTCGCAGGATCTTCCTCCGTACCGGCTCACGTAGAGATGATGGGTCTGATCGGTGCAGGAAACAACCCGATGGTTGGTATGACTGTAGCTGTAGCCGTAGCTGTAGAAGAGGCAGCAAAGGCAGGCAAATTCTAATTTCTGATCAGAAATTGAATATAGAATCCTTACAGGGACTCCCGAAACAAATCCGTTTCGGGAGTCCCTTTTGTGTAGTAATTACAATACGATTCGGATATTTTCACATTTAGTAGTGTGGCTCGCGGAGGGGCAGAGTTATACAGCGTGTATGCTCTGTACCCTCCGCGATTTTAAGAAAGAAATTACTATCCGGTTTAATAAAGTTTGTACATAACGGAATGAATGTGATATAATGCGTCTAACATATATTATACATAGCTAACGTAACGCGGTAATATATGTGAGATAGCAGATTCTGAGTTTTCGTTGTCCTTATCATGACGGCATCGTGCCCGGACTCGCTCATCTCTTCAGCTGCACCGCCGCATAGACAGATGGAAGCGGTGTACATTTTCCAAAGGAGACAGAAAGGAGATTCAACATGTATCTGGAAATTGAAAAAGTAATCGGACGCGAGATTCTCGACTCAAGAGGAAATCCTACCGTGGAGGCAGAGGTTACCCTCATTGACGGTACCGTGGGCAGGGGCTGTGCACCCAGCGGCGCTTCTACCGGCGAATTTGAGGCTCTGGAGCTTCGCGACGGTGATAAGAGCCGTTACCTCGGAAAGGGCGTACAGAAGGCAGTTGAGAACATCAACACCACCATCAACGAGGTGCTTGTAGGCCTTGATGCTTCAGACACCTACGGTGTGGATGCAGCCATGATCAAGGCGGACGGAACAAAGGATAAATCCAACCTCGGTGCCAATGCCATCCTTGCGGTATCCATCGCTGCGGCGCGGGCTGCTGCGACAGCTCTGGATATCCCGCTGTACCGCTTCCTCGGCGGCGTGCAGGGAACGAAACTTCCGGTGCCGATGATGAACATCCTCAACGGCGGAGCTCACGCAGACAGCGCCGTAGATACCCAGGAGTTCATGATCATGCCGGTGGGCGCACCTTCCTTCAAAGAGGCTCTTCGCTGGTGCGCGGAGGTCTTCCACAAACTCCGCAGCCTGATCAAGGATATGGGAGATGTAACAGCCGTTGGCGACGAGGGCGGATTTGCGCCGAACCTTCTGAAGAGCGACGAAGAAGCCATTGAGAAGATTCTTGAGGCCATCAAGGCTGCAGGCTTCGAGCCTGGCAAGGACTTCATGATTGCCATGGATGC
>JAIKXQ010000011.1 GCA_024684035.1 Eubacterium sp.
CTTTTGGTCTGATGGCTATTTTGCTTGTAGTATAGGAGAAGTATCATCGGCCACCATACAAAAATACATCGAAAACCAAGGTTAATGGCTACGAATCTACAAGGCTCCTCCCACCGCCCAAGGGCAGTGGGTTTCCGCCTATGAAACCGAAAAGATTATATTTATGAAAGTGACGTGCGGGCGTGTGTTCTGTCCCCCGACGCGCTTTGGCGCAGGCGCCGGAGTCCGGTTACGGATGAGATATACAAGAAAGGATGACAGCAATGAAACAACTGATGTTAGGCAACAAGGCCGTTGCCAGAGGCCTCTATGAGGCTGGCTGCGGCTTCATATCCAGCTACCCGGGAACTCCAAGTACGGAGATCACCGAGGAAGCTGCGAAGTACAAAGAGATTTACTGCGAGTGGGCGCCCAATGAGAAGGTGGCTCTGGAGGCCGCTTTCGGAGCGAGCCTTGGAGGCAGACGTGCGGCTTGTGCGATGAAGCACGTGGGACTCAATGTGGCGGCGGATCCGCTTTTTTCCATTTCCTATATCGGAGTGAACGCGGGGCTGGTGATCTGCGTGGCAGATGATCCGGGTATGCATTCCTCTCAGAACGAGCAGGACTCCCGTCACTATGCCATCGCGGCCAAGCTTCCCATGCTGGAGCCCTCCGGCTCCGCGGAGGCGAGAGACTTTGCCATCCGTGCCTACGAGATTTCCGAGGAATACAAGACACCGGTTTTCCTTAGGATGTGCACAAGAATCTCCCATTCCCAGGGAATTGTGGATACTTCCGCAAGAGAAGAACGGGAACTTCTTCCCTATGAGAAGGATCAGGAGCGCGTGATGATGCCGGCGCAGGCGAAACGCGCTCACTACAAGGTTGAGAAGCGGACCCTGGCGCTGACGGAACTGGCGGAAAAAGATCCCGTCAACTTCATTGTTCCCGGGGAGGATAAGAGCATCGGAATTATCACCTCCGGTACCTGCTATCAGTATGCAAGAGAGGTCTTCGGGCAGAAGTACAGCATTCTGAAGCTTGGTATGATCAATCCCCTTCCCGTGGAAAAAATCCGTACCTTTGCGGAATCGGTGGATCGTGTCATCGTCATCGAAGAACTGGATCCGGTGATCGAGAATCACTGCAAGAGCCTTGGCATCAGGGTGGATGGAAAAAATATCTTCCCCATGGTGGACGAATTCTCCCAGAAAATCATCGCAGACTGCATGTCCCTGCCGGCGAAGGAGACCATGGCTGTGGAAGACCCGATTCCGGGAAGGCCGCCGCTGATGTGTTCCGGCTGTCCGCACAGAGGACTGTTCTACACGTTGAAGAAACACAACTGTATGGTCTACGGAGATATCGGCTGCTATACCCTTGGCGCTGTGGCGCCTCTGAATACCATGGATCTGAATGTCTGCATGGGCGCATCTCTCTCGGGTATGCACGGCTTTAACAAAGCCCGCGGGGCTGAGGCGGAGCGCCACACGGTCGGCGTCATCGGCGACTCCACCTTCATGCACTCCGGCATGACAGGACTGGCAAACATCGCCTATAACCGAAGCAATTCCGTATCCATTATTCTGGACAATTCAATTACCGGAATGACCGGACATCAGCAGAACCCGACCACCGGTTACTCACTCAAAGGGGATCCGGCCGGAAGAATCGATCTGGAGGCACTCTGCCTGGCCATGGGCTTTCCGAGAGAACGGGTCCATGTGGTGGATCCTTACGATCTGAAGGCCTGTGATCAGGTGATCGGAGAAGAACTTGCCTGTGACGAGCCTTCCGTGATCATCAGCCGACGTCCCTGTGCGCTTCTGAAATATGTGAAGCATCAGCCGGCCTTCCATGTGGAAGAAGACAAGTGCGTGGGCTGCAAATCCTGTATGAAGATCGGCTGCCCGTCGCTGTCCATGAAGGACGGAAAATCAGTGATCGACCCCAACCAGTGTGTGGGCTGCGGCGTCTGCCAGCAGATGTGTAAACTGGATGCGATCCTTGACTCTGATAATAATCCGCACGCTTCCATCCGCCCCGGAATCAGCCGTTGGGAAATGGAACAGCAGGGTAAGGTTTAAGGGAGGTGTGCAGAGATGGAAACAAAGAATATCATGATTGTCGGCGTCGGCGGCCAGGGAACCCTCCTTGCCAGCAAGATGCTGGGACAGCTTTTTCTTATGAAAGGTTTTGACGTAAAAGTATCGGAAGTACATGGCATGAGTCAGAGGGGCGGAAGCGTGGTTACCTACGTGCGCTATGGCGACGACGTTGCCTCTCCGCTGATTGAAAAAGGAGAGGCGGATTATATCGTGTCCTTCGAGCTTCTGGAGGCAGCCAGATGGCTGCCCTTCCTGAAGAAGGGCGGTAAACTGGTGACCAACACCCAGCAGATGAATCCCATGCCCGTCATCACCGGAGCGGCGCAGTATCCTGAGCACCTGGTGGAAAAAATGCGCGCGCAGGGCGCGGATGTGGATGCCATGGACTGCCTGGAGGTGGCAGAGAAAGCCGGCTCCGCAAAGGCAGTAAATATCGTTCTCATGGGAAGACTGTCCAGATACTTTGATTTTTCCGAAGAGGACTGGCTTCAGGCTCTGGAGGCGGTTGTACCGGAGAAGTTCCTGGAGATGAACAGGGAGGCCTTCCGGATGGGAAGAGCGGAGTAATCCGGCGTATAGGAAATTGCACCGCAATCCCTATACCAAAACGCTCCGCTTAGATGCGCGGCCCGCAGATGAGAAGCTCGCCTCGCGATTCTGCCTGTAAGTACAGTTTCACAGAAAATTCATGAAATTTAGCAAAAATATGATATAATACTTCCTATGTCATGGTATATGTGGATGCGTTGCATCCGCGCTTGGCGCGAGAATGTCGCCGGCGACATTCTTTATATATACCACATGGAAAATGAGGAGGTTACAAAGAAGATGAGGAAATGTCCCTATTGTGGAGCGGAGACAGATGATAATGCGAAGTTCTGCAGTTCCTGCGGAAAGGATATCAGTGTGAGTGCTGCAGATACCGAGAGCAGCGCATTCGACGCAGGACAGAACAGCACGGATATCTTCGAAAAGAAAAGTGTAAGCTTGAAAAAAACAGATCCCTTCGAGTCCAAGAACAGCGGAGCCTTCAGTGATGCATCCGCAGACAGCGGCTCTTATAACAGCGATTCTTACAGCACACAGAATAATAATACTTACAGCGGAAATCCCTACAGCACCGAGCCCAACGGTGCGGATTTCTACAACGCAGGACAGAACAGCAGCGGTCAGTATAACGGCGGAGTGAACAATGGCGCGCAGTACGGCGGTCAGTACAACAATTCGCCCTATGGCGGTGCACAGAACGGTACCGGCCAGTACGGCAGTTCCCAGTACGGAAACACTCCGTACAACAACGGGCAGTATGGAGGCCAGTACAACAACCAGCAGTACGGCGGTGCTCCGTACAATAGCCAGTATGGCGGCGGTCAGTACAACAACGCTCCTTACGGCGGCTACGGAAGTGCTTACAATGGTCCGGACAAGGCCATGGGAATCATCTGCTACCTCAGCTGGATCGGCTGGATCATTGCGATCTGCGTGGGCAGCGGCAATCAGAACGGATACAGATCTCCGTTTTTGACCTTCCACCTCAACCAGGCACTGGTGCTCAATCTCTTTGCCCTCATTGGAGTTATTCCGATTCTGGGCTGGTTCTGGGCGATCTTCGTATGTGTATGCTGGTTCATCGGACTGATCAGCGCATGTAACGGAACCATGAAGGAAGTGCCCCTTCTTGGCAAAATCAGAATTATTCAGTAAAATAAAGGCGGTTGCTCCTTCGCGGGCAATCGCCTTTTATTTGGCTTATAGGAAATTGCTTCGTGTTGTATGACTTTGCCCTTTCCGTGATCGGCGCAAATGAGGAGGTACTGCCATGGATTTTTTTCAGGAATACAGATCAAAACTGAGGACGCCGGAAGAGGCGGTTCGTGTGGTGAAGAGCGGGGACTGGATTGATTACACCACCAGCCATGGATTTCCCACGCTGCTGGATGCGGCACTCGCCGCCAGAAAAGACGAACTGCATGATGTAAAGATCAGAGGTAATCTCTGTTTCGGACCGATCCGCACTGTGGAGTGTGATCCGGAGCGTAAGCATTTTGTATACAACAGCTGGCACTTCTCTGCGTATGAGAGAAGCCTTGCGGACCGGGGACTCTGCAACTATATTCCCATGGTCTTCCGCAATGTAGTGCCTTATTATACACATTTTCTCACTGTCAACGTGGCCATGCTCTGCGTGACGCCCATGGACAGACACGGTTACTTCAATCTCTCCTGCGCCACGGGAGTGGCAAGGGGCATTCTGGACAAGGCGGATCTTGTGATCCTCGAGGTGAATGAACATCTGCCGAGAATCTACGGAGGTTTTGACGAATCGGTACACATTTCAGAAGTGGACTATGTGGTGGAAGGAGAGCACGAGCCTCTCAAAGAATTTCCAACCGGGAAGGCCTCGGCGGAGGATATCGCCATCGCGAATCACATTGTCCCCTATATCCCTTCGGGGGCGTCTCTCCAGCTTGGAATCGGCGGCATGCCAAATGTCATCGGAACAATGCTGGCGGAATCTGACTTGAAGGATCTGGGTATGCACACGGAGCTCTGTTCGGATGCCTATCTGGAACTGTACAAGGCGGGAAAACTGACAAACGCAAAGAAGAAGATCCATCACAACAAGGGACTGACAGGAATTGTTCTTGGAACGAAGGAACTCTATGAGTGGGTCAATGAAAATCCCGGTGTGATCGCGGCGCCTCTGGAATATGTGAATGATCCGGATGTCATCGGAAAGCTGGACAATATGATCTCCATCAACAACTGTATCTCGGTGGATCTCTACGGTCAGGTCTGCGCGGAGAGCGCCGGGGACCGGCAGATCAGCGGAACCGGCGGACAGCTGGACTACCTGACGGGAGCGTCTATCTCCAGAGGAGGAAAGTCCTTCATCTGCATGACGTCCACCTTTGTGAACAAGGAGGGCGTTCGTGAGTCTAGAATCATGCCGAGATTTACCGGCGACATCGTCACCGATCCACGCAGCCAGACCTATTACGTAGTAACGGAATATGGCGTGGTGAACCTGATCGGAAGAACCACCTGGGAGAGAGCGGAACTGCTGATCTCCATTGCCCATCCGGATTTTCGCGACGATCTCATCCGCGCTGCGGAGGAGCAGAAGATCTGGCTGCGGTCAAACCGGCGGTAGTTTTTAAAGGACGTGTTTATCTGTTTGGTGTATATTCTGTAAATTGAACGCATCCTTCTAAGCTAAAAATCTTATATATCCCGCACTACCTGGAAGATATAGAACTTCAAATAGTAGGAATCGCTGTCTGCCCAGAGGATCGGGTGATCGGCGGCCTGGGTGCGGAATTCCACCTGGCGGAGGCGGACGTGAGCGTCACGTGCGGCCTCGGCAATGGTCTTCGCGAAGAGATCCGCGTCCATGAAATGGGAGCAGGAGCAGGTGGCCAGATAGCCGCCGTTTTTTACCAGTCGCATGCCGCGAATGTTGATCTCGCGGTAGCCTCTGACTGCTGCCTTGATGGAAGCGCGGGATTTTGTAAAGGCCGGGGGATCCAGAATGACTACATCAAAGCTGCGTCCCTGGCGCTCGAGATCCGGAAGAAGTTCAAAGACATCGGCGCATTGATAATCGATTCTGTCCTGAAGGCCGTTGAGCTCCGCGTTTTTTCTCGCCTGTTCGATGGCAAGTTCAGAGGCGTCCACAGAGATGACGTGGGAGGCTCCGCCGAGGGCTGCATTGAGGCCGAAGGAACCGGTGTGGGTAAAGCAGTCCAGTACTTCCGCGCCTTTGCAGATGGGCTGGATGGCCAGTCGATTCAGCTTCTGGTCGAGGAAGAAGCCGGTCTTCTGTCCGTTCATGACATCAACCGTGTAGCGGACGCCGTTCTCGACGATTTCCACATTCGTGTCGAAGGGGGCGGAGAGGAAGCCCTTGATCCGATCCAGACCTTCCTTTTCGCGAACCTTTGCGTCGCTTCTCTCGAAGATTCCGCGGATGCTGATGCCGTCTTCGGCAAGAGTTTCGACGAGGGCGCAGAGAATCAGATCCTTCAGGCGGTCGATACCGAGAGCCAGAGATTCAACCACAAGAATGTCCTCGTATTTGTCTACGGTAAGTCCCGGGAGAAAATCTGCGTCGCCGAAGATGAGACGGCAGCTGGAGGTGTCGATGACTTTCTTTCGATACTCCCAGGCATTGCGAACCCGCTGTTTCAGAAGGGCAGCGGTCACGGTTTCATCTTTGCGGCGGGTCAGCATGCGGATGCGGATTTTTGAATTCGTATTGATGAAGCCGTAGCCCATGAAATAGCCGTCGAAGTCCTGCACGGCGATGATGTCCCCGTTCTCGAAGCTTCCGGTGACAGAGGCGATCTCGTTGTCGAAGACCCAGAGGCCGCCGGCTTTCAGCGTGCGGCCCTCACCTTTTTTGAGGCTTGCTGCCGCATGGACAGCCAGATCCTCTGTGCTGTCGGTGTCGGGCTCCATGCAAAGGATGTCTTCCAGTTGTCTGATTTCAGTGATTTCGCTCATGATTACTCCTTTTTTGCTGCGCCATCCGTGGGCTGCGTCTGTTTCTGTTTTTGTTTTGAATTACTGTTCCTTGTGCCGGGGGTGACGGTTGTTTTCTGTCCCGGTGTTGAATCCGGCTTTTCGGTTGCGGCGTTCGGGTTTGCAATCGTATTCTCCCGAAGGCGCAGAAGCGCCAGGTACTCCTCCAGGCAGAGGCCGTGTTCGTGGATGTACCGGGCGGATTCTTTCCCCACATAGCGGTAGTGCCAGGGTTCAAAAATGATGCCGGTCTCTTTGGTCTTGTCGGTGGGATAGCGGATGATGAAGCCGTACTGCCAGCTGTTTTCCATCAGCCACTTCTGCGTCGGCGTATCCATCTGGGTTTCGTTCAGTTCGGTGTTCTCTTCACAGGCAATGTCGAGGGCGAGTCCCAGTTCGTGTTCGCTGGTTCCGGGGACGGCCACCACCTTCTTTGTCTCTTTCTCCGCCTCTTCGCGGCTCATTCCCTGCATCTCAAGTCCTGCGATATTGTCGTCAAAGAGCATCTGCTGGGTCTCGTGTTCCCGGTAGCCGGAGGCCACAAGTGGATGAAAACCGGCGTCGGTACAAGTCTGAAGCATGGCTGTCAGTTCGTCGAAGATCCGCTCGTCGCAGAAGTACTGATAGTGGTTGTAGACGGCGGTGTCGTAGATGCCGCCCGCAAGTTCCCGGGTCTCGGGCTTATAGCCCTCCGGAAGCGTGTGGGCAGGGTTTACCAGGATCAGCCGCCAGTCGTCGGTTTTAAGATCCGGAAGGCCAGCAAGCGTGGTCGCCGGGATCGAGACGGCCTTCCCGGCCGAAGCTGCTGTAGCGTCCAGGGTGGAGCGGCTTATTTTTTTTCGGCGGGATTTACCTTTTGCCCGCGAGGCCGTTTTTGTTTCGGCCTGGGTGTTTTTTTCTGTAGGATGGTTGTTCTGTATCGCAGGCTTTTTTGCGGCAGTATTCTTTTTCTCTGAAACATCGCTTTTTTTCAAGGAGATGTCTTGGGAGGAACTGCCGGGCGCGCCGGTGATAGAAGAACGGTGTTGTGTATGCTTCTGCTGATCTGCCTGCGCCGGCTGAAAGGCCGGGCTCATGATCAGGGGGACGGAAATACCAAGTCCCACTGCTGCGGCGATCAGGCAGGTGATAACAGTTTTTTTGTCCGGATGTAATGCCATGAAATGTTAATCTCCTATAAAGGTCGGCGGGGGCGCCGAATGTGTTCTCATTATAGAAAAAAAGAACTGCAAAATCAACGAAAACACGAAGGGGAACCGGGGGACGCCGGAACATAAAAATGCTTTTAAATCACGAAATGCTATGGTATAATACCACTTAGGATTGTCATACAATGCAATAGAAATGACTACATCAGGAGGAAATTAAGATGAAACACATTAAGACATTAAATACAAGAAACCTTCAGCAGAGCGTAAAAGACGGCGGCTGTGGCGAGTGCCAGACATCCTGCCAGTCTGCATGCAAGACATCCTGCACAGTAGGAAACCAGACTTGCGAGCACGCTTCCAAATAATATCCCGGAACGTGTTTAGATCTGATCAATTTAGAAGTGTTCCTGTTCCACCCGGGGCAGGAACACTTTGTTTTGTAATTTGAGGGAGACTTTTTTTGATACATTTATATAAGAATAACGGTTACAATCTTTGTCTGGACGTGAACAGCGGATCTGTTCACGTGGTGGATGATCTCAGTTACGAGGTTCTGAAGGGAATGCAGGACGGGAAGGACGCCGACACAATCACGAAGGAACTCTCCGGCAGCTATGACGCCGGTGAAGTCTCCGAGGTTATCGGCGAGTGCGAACTTCTGAAGAAACAGGGAATGCTCTTCACGGAGGATCCTTATCGTGACAAGATCGATCAGTTTGCCCACCGACCCACTGTAGTCAAGGCGCTCTGTCTGCAGATCGCTCATGACTGCAATCTTGCCTGCAGATACTGCTTCGCCGAGGAGGGCGAGTATCACGGCAAGAGAGGAATGATGACTTTCGAAGTCGGCAAAAAGGCACTGGACTTCGTAGTGGCCAACTCCGGATCCCGCAGGAATCTGGAAGTGGATTTCTTCGGCGGTGAGCCAACCATGAACTGGCAGGTTGTCAAAGACCTTGTGGCCTACGGCCGCTCCATCGAGGAGAAATACAACAAGAAATTCCGTTTCACACTGACCACCAATGGTGTCCTTGTCAACGAAGAGATCATGGACTTCTGCGACAAAGAGATGGGCAACGTGGTTATGTCTGTGGACGGACGTGCAGAGACACACAATCATATGCGCCCCTTCCGAAACGGAAAGGGAAGCTATGAGCTGGTTATTCCGAAATTCCAGAAATGGGCAGAGAGAAGAAATCAGGACAAGTACTACGTGAGGGGAACCTTCACACACTACAACCTGGATTTCGCCAAGGATGTTCTTGCTCTCGCGGATCTGGGATTCAAGCAGATCTCTATCGAGCCGGTGGTTGCACCGCCGACAGAAGACTATGCTCTTCGCGAAGAAGACCTTCCTGTGATCAAAGAGCAGTATGATATACTTGCGAAGGAGATCATCAAGAGAACGAAAGAGGGAAGAGGCTTCAATTTCTTCCATTTTATGGTGGATCTCACAGGTGGACCCTGCGTCTACAAGCGGCTTTCCGGCTGCGGCGCCGGCGGAGAGTACCTGGCAGTTTCTCCCTGGGGAGAGCTTTTCCCCTGCCATCAGTTTGATGGAAACAGAGACTTCGTTCTCGGAACCGTCGATGAGGGCGTGACAAGACCGGATCTTGTGGAGAAATTCAAAGAGGTAAATGTCTATTCCAAGAAGGAATGTTCCGAGTGCTTCTCCAGATTCTATTGTTCCGGAGGCTGCGCGGCGAACTCCTTCAACTTTACGGGCGGCATCAACGACGTCTACAAGATCGGCTGTGAACTTCAGAAGAAGAGAACAGAATGCGCGCTTATGATCAAAGCGGCGCTTGCGGACGAAGAAGGAAATACGTCTGTGAGAAATGACATCAAGGCAGATGAAGACTGCGGAGCATGTCGGGGTGAGTAATATCAACACTTTTTATGTACGCGGCAGGGTGGTTCCCTGTTAAGTAATATAAAATAAAGTAACAAGAGGGCAGAAAAGATGAAAAAGAAACAGAGTATTGCAGTGCTCCTTCTTCTTGTAATCGTCACAGTATTCCTTGGATTTACTGTCGTACAGGGATTGGGAAGTAAGCACACGGGGGCGATGAAAAATATCCGTACCGGCCTGGATCTGTCGGGCGGTGTTTCCATCACTTATGAAGCAACAGAGGAGGCACCCAGCCAGAAGGACATGGATGATACCATCTACAAACTTCAGCAGCGTGTCACACAGTACAGCACAGAGGCGAATGTTTATCAGCAGGGACTCAACCGTATCAACGTTGAGATTCCGGGCGTTTCTGATGCGAATGAGATCCTTGAAGCACTTGGAAAACCGGGTTCCCTGGTATTCACAGACGCGGAAGGCAAAACGGTTCTTGAGGGTTCCGATATTGCAGATGCACAGGGCGTTTCCGGTACAGATCAGCAGCAGCAGCGTCAGTATCTGGTGGAGCTGGTCATGACAAAAGAGGGCGCAAAGAAGTTCCAGGAGGCTACAGCGGCTAACGTCGGCAAGCAGATTGCCATTGTCTATGACGGAAAGACAGTCAGTGCTCCTACCGTTAAATCCGAGATCTCCGGCGGAAAAGCCCAGATCGACGGAATGAGCAGCCTGGAGGAGGCACAGCAGCTGGCTTCCTTCATCCGTATCGGTTCCCTGAAGCTGGAACTGAAAGAGGTGTACTCCAACGTGGTTGGAGCATCTCTTGGACAGGATGCCCTCTCCGGAAGTGTTCTGGCAGGTCTCATTGGTGTAGCCATCGTCGTTTTGTTCATGATTGTGATTTTTCGTATATCCGGTTTTGCGGCAGGTTGGGCATTAGTGCTCTTCACACTGCTTGACCTTGCGTTCATGAACGCCTTTGATATCACCCTTACCCTTCCGGGTATCGCCGGTGTAATCCTCACCATCGGTATGGCTGTTGACGCCAACGTCATCATCTATACACGTGTGCGCGAGGAGATCGCTGCAGGCACAACGGTGAACCGTTCTCTCAGAGCCGGTTTCCACAAGGCCTTCTCCGCGATTTTTGACGGACAGATCACTACACTGATTGCAGCGGCAGTTCTGTATGTTCTCGGAACGGGAAGCATTCAGGGATTCGCTACAACACTGGCAATCGGTACCGGACTTTCCATGTTCACAGCACTTGCTGTGTCCAGATGGATCAGCTACGCCCTCTACGGCGCAGGCTTCAGAAGCCCGGCACTCTATGGAAAAACAGAGCATAAGAGAATCATCGACTTCGTCGGCAAGAGAGCGATTCCGTTCATTATCGCTGTTCTTCTGGTTCTCTCCGTACCGGTGGGTATTGGCATTAACCGCGCCAATACAAACAAAGGACTGAACTACAGCCTTGATTTCATCGGCGGAACAGCAACAAACGTAGACTTCGGCGAGGATCTCAGCCTTGCAGACCTTGACGCCAAGGTAAAACCGGTTGTTCAGAAAGTAACCGGCAACAAAGACATCCAGTTCCAGAAGATCAAAGGCGGCACTTCTGTCATTATCAAGACAAGAGAGCTTGACCTTGCAAAACGTGATGAGCTCAACGAGGCACTTGCAAAAGAGTTCAAGAAAGTAGACGTCTCCAAGATTCAGGCAGAGAACATCTCCTCCACAATTTCCGGAGAGATGCGCCGGAACGCGATCGTTGCCGTAATCATTGCGGTTGTAGCTATGCTGTTCTACATCTTCGTGAGATTCCGTGACATCCGTTTTGCAACCAGTGCGGTAATCGCTCTGGTACACGATATCTCGATCGTGCTTTGCTACTATGTATGGACAAGAGCTTCCGTAGGCAGCACCTTCATTGCGGTAATGCTTACGATTCTCGGATACTCCATCAACGCGACCATCGTAATCTTCGACCGTGTGAGAGAGAACCTCTCCACTATGCAGGGTGAGAGCTACCGCTCCATTGTAAATGCTTCTGTCACACAGACACTTACACGAAGCCTCTACTCCAACCTTACAACACTCATTACGATCCTTTCGCTCTTCGTCATGGCAAACGTTCGCGGAATCAGCTCCGTTGCGGAGTTCTCACTCCCGATCATTGTAGGTCTCGTGGCAGGATGCTTCTCATCCGTATTTGTCACAGGTCCGCTCTGGTTCATCATGAAGACGAGAAATGGCAAAAAAGACATCGACGCACAGGAATCTCAGGATATCTTTGCGAAGACTGACAATGTTGAGGTGGCTTTTGCGACAGCAGGATCTTCCAAAAAACATGTAAAGAAAGACCGCAGTGAGCTCTCCAGCACACCGCGTCGCCGCGGCAAAAACCGCAGGTAACATATTGTGAATACGCAACCCGGGTACCTTTTAGTATCCGGGTTGTTTGCGTCTCGCGCGAGATTTCTTCGGAACATCCACTTTCGAACTGTCTATATTGTATCTGTCTTAGCGTAGAAATATGCCATTAGCTCTGTAGGCGGATTGCCCGTCGTGTTTTGCTGAACATATTGAAAAAAACAATATGCAGTACGCTCCACATAAAGACTGCAGGCGCTCGTGATAATGATTGCGCGGTTGTATTGCAACATCTCACAGGCTTTCAAAAACCCGATCTGTGTAGTACAATACCCTCAAATACGAAGTAAGGAAGATTCACATGGAAGAAAAATGGATGGTGGCCGCGAAGCGCGCGGATTTCAACGGCCTTGGAAAAAAACTTGGCATAGATCCCGTGATTGTACGTCTGATCCGGAACAGGGATGTCTTCAGCGAGGAGGACACTGCGGTTCTGCCGGACGGAAGGACGCTGGCGGAAGAGAAAATTGAGAAATACATCAGGGGATCACTGAAGGATCTCTATGACCCTCATCTTATGAAGGATATGGACAAGGGCTGTGCCGTGATTCTCTCGGCGATCCGTGAGGGACTGAAGATCCGGATCATCGGGGACTATGACATCGACGGCATCATGTCTTCCTACATTCTTCTCACGGGCTTGAAGGAGATCGGGGCGGATGTGGACGTGCGGATTCCGGAGAGGATCAGGGACGGCTACGGTCTCAATGAGAATCTGGTCCGGCAGGCAGCGGAGGATGGTGTCAACCTGATGGTGACCTGCGATAACGGAATCGCGGCAGCTGCCCAGATCGCGCTGGCCAATTCCCTGGGGATGCGCGCCGTGGTGACGGATCACCATGCGGTACCCTTCGCGGATCACGAAGAGGGCGAGCCGGGAACGGAAGGCATGGAGAAGACGGAGGAGGGAAAGCGAAGAGAGTACCTCCTGCCGCCGGCGGAAGCGGTGATCAATCCCCATCGCGCGGACGATGCCTATCCCTTCGATGGACTCTGTGGAGCGGGGGTGGTCTTCAAGCTTGTGTCGGCTCTTTTTGACGAAGTGCTTACAGATGCAGCGTATGCCGCGAAGAAAAAAGAGGACTACCTGCAGTTCGTGGCCATCGCCACCATCGGTGATGTCATGGAGCTCAAGGATGAAAACCGGATTCTGGTGAGAGAGGGTTTGAAGAGGCTTCACAGAACGGAGAACCCCGGACTTCTGGAGCTGATCCGGCAGAATGGAATTGAGAAGGAGGCAGTGGACGTCTATCACATCGGTTTTGTCATCGGACCCTGCCTCAATGCCAGTGGCAGACTGGATACCGCCGAGAGGGCACTTGAGATGCTCTGTGCGAAGAACGTCGAAGAGGCGGCGGTTTTGGCCGGGGATCTGGTGAGCCTGAATGCCAGCCGGAAGGAGATGACTATTCAGGGAGCGGAGAAAGCCATCGGCATGGTAGAGGAAGGCCCTATGAGGTGCGACCGTGTGCTTGTGGTTTATCTGCCGGATTGCCACGAGTCTCTGGCGGGAATCATTGCCGGCAGACTGAAGGAACACTACAACCGTCCATCTTTCGTTTTTACAGATGCGGACGGGGCGGATGAGAATGGGGAACCTATGGTCAAGGGTTCCGGCAGATCCATCGAGACTTACTCCATGTATGAGGAACTCTGCAAGTGCCGCGGCCTGATGACGAAATTCGGCGGACATCCCATGGCCGCAGGTGTCTCCCTTCCAAAGGAAAAGCTGGATCAGCTGAGACGGGAACTCAACGGGAACTGCACCCTCACGGAGGAACAGATGACGCCAAAGGTAACCATCGACGTGCCCATGCCGTTGTCCTACATCCGGGAAGATCTGATCCGGCAGCTGGAGGTCTTAAAGCCCTTCGGCAACGGCAATCCGAAACCCCTCTTTGCGCAGAGTGGGATGATGGTTCGAAATCCCAGGGTTTTTGGAAAAAACAGAAACGTCTGCAAGATGCAGCTGGTGGCAGAGGATGGCTGCTCCATGGATGCAGTCATGTTCGGAAACGGGGATGAATTCGTCGATTATGTGCAGAGTCACAGACAGATCTCTGTCATTTACTATCCCGGAATCGACACCTGGCAGGGTCGAAACAGTCTGCAGGTGACGGTCACTTCCTACCGCTGACGAAAATCTGCTCAGCAAAATTGCCTGTTTTTCTGCAAAATCCACCGAAAATCTTATGAAAGCGGAGAATCAGAATTATTGTCAATAAACAATAGAAATGCTATACTATTTTTTACGATACAAGTATTCATTCCATTGATATGACATGAGATACGTATCAACACTGTATCAAGACAGGAGACAAATCATGAAAGAATTAAAAGACTATGTAGTTACGATTCCGGATTTCCCGGAGCCTGGAATTATGTTCCGCGATGTCACAAGTATTCTCGCAGATGCTGAGGGACTTAAGCTTGCCATCGATTCTCTTCAGAAACTTCTTGAGGGAATTGACTGTGATATCATCGCAGGAACAGAGTCCCGCGGTTTCATTTTCGGAATGCCGCTGGCTTACAATCTGCACAAACCCTTCGTGCTGATCCGTAAGAAAGGCAAACTCCCGAGAGAGACGGTTTCCGAGACATATGATCTGGAGTACGGTCAGGCCACCATCGAGATGCATACAGACTCCGTAAAACCGGGACAGAAGGTTGTTCTTGTCGACGACCTCATCGCAACCGGCGGAACCATCGAGGCTGCTGCGAAGATGATCGAGAGACTTGGCGGCGAAGTAGTGAAGATGGTCTTTGTCATGGAACTTGCAGGCCTGAACGGACGCAAGAGACTTGAGGACAAGGGATACAGTGTGGATTCTGCCATCATCTACGAGGGCAAATAAAGAAACGGCAATTATTGAAGGAATACCGGAAGACTTGGATGCAAGCGATCTTTGGAGATGGGCATGGATAAGAAGCTTAAGAATGAACAGATGGACCGGACGGTTCAGCAGCTAAAAGATGAAAAACTGAAGAAAGAGATAGCTGATGTCGATGCGACGCTGAAGGTCATGAAGGATTTTTCCAGTCCGGACGAGTTGTACAGGACGCTGATCAGCAGTGTCAGAAAGTACCATCCTTCCGATGATATTTCCATGATCGAGAAGGCGTACAAGATCGCTTCGGACGCCCATCAGGGACAGAAGAGAAAATCCGGTGAGGATTATATCATCCATCCCCTGTGTGTCGGTATCATTCTTGCAGATCTGGAGCTGGACAAGGAGACCATCGTCTCCGGACTCCTTCACGATGTGGTGGAAGATACCATCATGACCAAGGAGGAGATCGCCGTGCAGTTCGGCAACGAGGTTGCCGAGATTGTGGATGGCGTCACAAAGCTGGGACAGTTGAATTATTCAAAGGACAAGGTTGAGGAGCAGGCGGAGAACCTCCGCAAAATGTTCCTGGCCATGGCCAAGGATATTCGTGTCATCATGGTGAAGCTGGCCGACCGGCTTCACAATATGCGAACACTCAAATACATGCGCCCGGAGAAGCAGCTCGAGAAGGCCAGGGAGACCATCGATATCTATTCGCCCATCGCCCAGCGTCTCGGTATTACGAAAGTAAAGAACGAGCTGGACGACCTGAGCCTGAAGTATCTGGAGCCTGCGGCCTACTATGATCTGGTGCGTCAGATCAACGGGAAGAAATCCGAGCGCACAGCCTTTGTCGCGCAGATTGTGGACGACGTCAAGAAAAAAATAGACGACGCCGGTCTGGAGGCGCAGATCAGCGGACGCGCGAAGCATTTTTTCAGCATCTATAAGAAGATGGTGAACCAGAACAAGACCCTGGATCAGATCTACGATCTCTTTGCTGTCCGGATTATCGTGGAGACGGTGAGGGATTGTTACGCGGCGCTCGGCGTCATTCATGAGATGTATACGCCGATTCCGGGACGCTTTAAGGATTACATCGCCATGCCGAAGCCGAATATGTACCAGTCGCTGCATACGACGCTGATCGGACCGCAGGGTAAACCTTTCGAGATTCAGATCCGTACCTTCGATATGCACAGGGTTGCCGAGTATGGTATCGCAGCCCACTGGAAATATAAAGAGGCGTCGGACGGCAAGAAGACCGGTCCGGAGCAGGAAGAGGAGAAGCTGAACTGGCTTCGTCAGATTCTGGAGTGGCAGCAGGACATGTCGGACAACCGGGAGTTCATGAGCCTTTTGAAGAGTGATCTCAACCTCTTCAACGAGAACGTCTATGTCTTCTCACCGGCCGGAGATGTGAAGACCCTTCCCGCGGGTTCCTGTACCATCGACTTTGCCTATGCGGTGCACTCCGCCGTGGGCAACCGGATGGTGGGCGCCAGAGTCAACGGAAAGCTTGTCCCCATCGAGACGGAGCTCCACAATGGAGACCGCGTGGAGGTGGTGACCAGTCAGAACTCTCACGGTCCCAGCCGGGACTGGCTCAAAGTGGTCAAGAGTACCATGGCGAAGAACCGGATCAACCGCTGGTTCCGTATGGAGAAGAAGGAAGACAATATTCAGAAGGGACGGGAACTTCTGTATTCCTACGCCAAGAGCCACAGCATCAATCCTGCGGATGTGTCCAAGCAAGCTTATCTCGAAAAAGTCATGCACAAGTACGGCTTCAATGATTGGGAGTCTGTGCTTGCGGCCATCGGACACGGGGGGCTTAAGGAAGGTCAGGTTCTCAATAAGCTCACGGAGTGTTACGAGATAGACAAGAAGCATCGCATCACGGATGCGGATGTGCTTCGGATCAACGGAAGTGAGCACTATACGGAGACCGGAGAAGCGGGACATACAGGGGGCGTCATCGTTCGCGGTATGCATGATCTGGATTTCCGTTTTTCACGCTGTTGTAATCCGATTCCGGGAGACGAGATCGTCGGCTTCGTCACCAGAGGAAGAGGAATTACCATTCACAGAACCGATTGCATCAATGTGATGAATCTTCCGGAACACGAGAGGGAACGACTGATCGAAGCGGACTGGGCACCGGAGGCGGTGACTTCCGAAGATTATCCGGTTGGCATCCGTGTCTTTGCGGACAACCGCGTGGGACTTCTGGTGGATATCTCGAAGATGTTCACAGAGAAGAAGATCAATCTCACGACCCTGAATGTCCGCACGAATAAGCAGGGAACGGCAACCATCGAGATGAACTTCCGCATCGGCAATAAGAATGAACTCCGTGATATCACGGAGAAGCTTCGTCAGGTCCGCTCGGTCATTGACGTGGAGCGCGCAATGAGTTGAAAAGGCCGGAGGAGAAAGAAGAAATGAGTAATATGATCATACAGAGTCTGGTTGTGGGAGCGATTCAGACGAACGTATACTTCATCATGAATAAAGAGACAAAAGAACTGCTGATCGTGGATCCAGCGGATGAGGCGGGCAGGATCGCAGAGAAAGTCAGAGAGATGCAGGGCACTCCGAAGGCTGTTCTGCTCACCCACGGACATTACGACCACTTCGGCGCGGCGGATGCCCTGCGGAAGGAATTCGGCATCGACGTCTACTGTGAGGAGCACGAACAGCAGGTTCTCTCGGACCCCTCCGTCAATACTTCGCCGATGCACGGTCTCTCTGCAGTACTGAAGGCAGACCGGTATCTGACGGACGGACAGCAGATCGAACTGGCCGGCTTTGAAATTCACGTTCTTCGCACACCGGGACAT
Organism: Eubacterium sp.; assembly: GCA_024684035.1. GTDB lineage: Bacteria > Bacillota > Clostridia > Lachnospirales > Lachnospiraceae > Bilifractor. Next base: position 17,722 of record JAIKXQ010000011.1, read on the forward strand.
ACCACGGGAAGCTGTTGCTTCTACTTTCCGAAGGACGGCGTTCTCTTCAGCGGAGACACCCTGTTCTGCGAGTCCTACGGACGCACGGATTTCCCAACAGGAAACAGCCGTGAGATGACAGAGAGTATACAGAGACTGTTGCGTGAGCTTCCGGAGGAGACGGCTGTTTATCCGGGACATGCGCTAAACACGTCCATTGCATGGGAAAAGAGGTACAATCCGCTTGCCTTCTGAATTCAGACTGAGATTAAACAGACATATATTTGAATACGATATTTACAACCTGATTCGGTCTTTCTTTCCACTCGCTGAAGTCAAGATCTGGTATGAGGGAGAAACAAAGCCGGAGGGAACCTTTGATGCTGACTTTTCCGTAGATTATACGGATACCCGGGTCAGCATTTCTTTTGGCATGACAGATGAGGCACTTGTGTTGTACAAGTCGGCTTCCTCTGTGCCGGCATCAGATGACGTCGGGGTGGACGGAAAAATCGTAACCGGTGGTGGTGACGTGCTCCTTGCATCGGAGCTTGCGATGGAAGCGCCCATCGCCAACTGGGACGACAGAGTCAGTACCAAGAACGATGTAAAGCGGCTGGTCTATAAGCATCTACATGCCCTCACAGGACAGGAACTTCCCTGGGGAGATCTCACCGGTATCCGTCCCACAAAGATTGCCATGCAGATGCTGGAATCAGGGATGACAGACGATGAGATGAGAGAGGAACTCCGTGAAATCTATTGTGTGGGAGAAGCGAAGACGGAACTTGCGCTGACCACCGTCCACAGGGAGAAGAAACTGATCGACTCCCTTCACGCCGAGAAGGGTTACAGCCTCTATGTGGGAATTCCCTTCTGTCCGACGATCTGCCTTTACTGTTCCTTCGGTTCTCACCGCATGGATACATACAGGGATATGGTGAAGCCCTATTTTGAAGCTCTGTATAAGGAACTTCGTTTTATCTCGGAGGAGATGAAAGACTGGCATCTTGATTCGCTGTACATCGGCGGCGGAACGCCGACCTCCGTCAGTGCAGAGCAGCTTCGGGAACTGCTGCAAGAACTGGAGAAGAATTTTGACCTCGAGAATCTGGCGGAGTTCACCATTGAGGCCGGACGGCCGGATACCATCACGGAGGACAAACTCAGGGTGATGCGGGAATTTCCGGTCACGAGAATTTCCATCAATCCCCAGACCATGAATCAGAAGACTCTGGATCTCATCGGCCGGCATCATACGGTTGAACAGACAAGAGAAATTTTTGGGCTGGCCAGATCTCTGGGCTTCGACAATATCAATATGGATATCATCGTCGGACTTCCGGGAGAGGGAGCCGCGGAGGTGCAGGAGACGCTTGACCGGATCAAAGAGATGGACCCGGATAGTCTGACGGTACATTCCCTGGCACTGAAGAGAGCCACAAGGCTGAATCTCTTCAAGGACAGTTACGAGCCGATTTCCTTTGAGAACTCGGAGTCGATCATGGAAGCCGCGGCGAGTTGTGCTGCTGATATGGGCATGAGTCCCTACTACCTTTACAGGCAGAAAAATATGGCCGGCAATTTTGAGAATGTCGGCTATGCCCGTCCGGGGAAAGCAGGTGTTTACAACATCCTGATCATGGAGGAGCGCCAGTCAATTCTGGCTGCCGGCAGCGGCGCCTCCACAAAGTTCGTCTTTGACGGCGGAAGAAGGATTGAGCGCGCAGAGAACGTGAAAGATCTGCACAACTATGTGGAGAGAATTGACGAGATGCTGGAGCGCAAGAAGTACGGTATTGAGAATTATCTGAAGTAGTGAAGGCCGCAGGTGAATGGGTGTGTGCGCCTTCACAGGAGTTGGGGAATGGAAAAAAAAGTGAAAGACGCAAAACCCTTCCGGAATACATGCCATCTGATGAGCGAGAGCATGTCCGAACAGGTAAGACATGGCGAGCAGGTGAGCGTACTTGCCTACGAGGTGGGCAAAGAACTGGGACTGGATGAACAGGCCTGCAGGGATCTGGTGATCGCCGGTTTTTTTCATGATATTGGCAAGACTTCGCTGCAGCCGGTAAAAACGGGTGACAACATGATGCTTGTGGAGGAGATGAATTCCATCCGGGAACATCCGAGGAAGGGAAGTGAAATCCTTCGCAGACACGGCTTTTCCGAGAGCATCTGCACCGCAGTCCTGTATCATCATGAGAACTGTGACGGAAGCGGTTATCCCGCCAATCTGGACAGGCACAGCATCCCCCTGGGGGCTTGCATTCTTCGTGTCTGTGATGTATTCTGTGCATTGGTTCAGGATCGCCCCTACAGAGGTGCTTTTACCCCTGAGGTGGCAGTCGGAATGATGATAGAAGAAGTAGAAAAATATGATATTAAAGTTTTTCTGGCGTTCCAGAGGGTTCTTCACAGGAGCCCGGACGGCGTGATCACCATGCCTGAGGTTCGGCCGGAAGTGAGAGGAGTCTGGGAGAAATTATGAATCTTAAGAAGAAACCGGTAACCGGTATGAAAGATATTCTGCCGCGGGAGATGGAAATCCGCAACTACGTCATGCAGCAGATCAGAGAGACTTATGCGAACTTCGGTTTTACACAGATCGAGACACCCTGTGTGGAGCATATTGAGAATCTGAACAGCAAGCAGGGCGGAGAAAACGAGAAGCTGATCTTTAAGATTATGAAGAGAGGAGAGAAACTCCGTCTCGCAGAGGCAAAAACTGAGGCTGATCTCACAGACAGCGGTCTTCGCTACGATCTGACCCTTCCTCTCTCCCGTTACTATGCAAACAATGCAAATGAGCTTCCGTCCCCTTTCAAGGCACTTCAGATGGGAAGCGTATGGAGAGCAGACCGTCCTCAGAGAGGACGCTTCCGCCAGTTCATGCAGTGTGATATTGACATTCTGGGTGAGGCTTCCAACATCGCGGAGATCGAGCTGGTTCTGGCAACCACAACAGTACTTGGAAAAGTCGGATTCAAGAATTTCACCATCCGCATCAATGACCGCCGGATCCTGAAGGCTATGGCCGCATACAGCGGTTTCCCGGAGGAATCCTATGATGAGGTATTCATCATTCTGGACAAGATGGACAAAATCGGCCTGGACGGTGTGGCGGCGGAACTCACAGAGGCAGGCTTCGCACAGGAATCTGTGGACAAGTATCTCGAGCTCTTCCGTCTGATTACACCGGATGTAGCCGGTGTGCAGCTTGCGAAGGAAAAACTGGAAGGCTTCCTTGACCCGCAGTACGCAGATGATCTCATGACCATCATCAACAGTGTAGAGGCAACGAAGCGCGCAGAGTTCAAGATGGCCTTCGATCCCACACTGGTGAGAGGTATGTCTTATTACACAGGCCCCATCTTCGAAATCTCCATGGATGAATTCGGAGGTTCTGTCGGCGGTGGCGGACGTTACGACGAGATGGTCGGCAAGTTCATCGGCCAGAGCGTTCCGGCTGTAGGTTTCTCCATCGGCTTCGAGCGAATCGTCATGCTGCTTCTGGAGCACGACTTCCAGGTGCCGGGCACAGCCGCAAAGAAAGCATATCTGATTGAGAAGAAATGCTCCGGAGATAAGATCCGTGAGGTGGTTGAGAAGGCCATGGCAGAGCGTCAGGAGGGAAAAACAGTAAACCTTCTGGTAATGAAGAAAAACAAGAAGTTCCAGAAAGAGCAGCTGGAGGCCGAGGGCTACAGCGAGATCGAGGAGATCTTCGCCCGTTGACCAAAAAACCCGTGTTGCCGCCAGTCGGGAGGAATGCTGTTTTTTCGAACGATGACAGTGTGTCGCTGGAGGATAGGCCAAAAGCTTTGTGGTCAGAGTACACTAGTACACCATTTCTTAAATAACTGGACCGAATGCTTGCCTGCTAATCCCGATAGCACGCACCTGAAAGCCTCGACGTAGCCCGCTACGCCTGCGTTTTCAGGCACGCACTCTCGGGCAAGCATTTTGCGCATTAGTCCAGCTATTTTGCGAATGGTGTACTAGAAAAAACAGTCTGATTGGTGTATAGTAGATCAGTCGGGGATTTGCACAGGAAAGCATTTCTCCGGGCGGATTCGCGGTGTTGTGTGTCGTTGGATTTCGGATATACGGACGTATCCTGAGGCATGCACCGGGCTATAGAATACATAGTAACAAACAGACTGCGCTGCCGCAGGATGCGGCGGCAAAGTCTGCGAAGGAATAGAAAGAGAAGGAGACAAAACCCATGCAGGGAAGAACACATACATGTGGAGAACTGAGAATCGGCGATGCCGGCAAGACAGTCACACTTGTGGGATGGTTTGAAAACATCCGTAAGGTAAGTAAGAATCTCGGCTTCGTTGTCCTCCGTGATTTTTACGGAACAACACAGCTGGTTATCGAGACAGAGGAGATGATGGAGCAGTTCAACGCCATCAACGAGGAGTCCACCATTTCCATCACAGGTGAAGTGAGAGAGCGAAGCAGCAAGAACTCCAACATGGAGACCGGTGACATCGAGGTCGTTCCGACAGAGATGACAGTTCTCGGAAAGAACATTCACAACGAGCTTCCGTTCCAGATCAATCACTCCAAGGAGGCAGACGAGAACACCAGACTGAAATACAGATACCTCGACCTGCGCAATCCGGAGGTAAAGAACAAGATCGTCCTCAGAAGCCAGATCACAGCAGAGCTCCGCAAGAGCATGATCGAGCACGGCTTCCTTGAGATCACCACACCGATCCTTACCTGTTCATCCCCTGAGGGAGCCAGAGATTAC
>JAIKXQ010000030.1 GCA_024684035.1 Eubacterium sp.
CCGCTCTCTTTTTCTTCTGTAATATGCTTCCCGCTCTTCCGGTGTGGCCTCCGACAACGGCCGCTTGTGAGTTGTTTTCTTCTCTTCACTCATCTAATCACCCTCAGCAAATCTCCCTGTTCTGTGTCATAACCGTATTGCACCATCTACTTTCCGCTGCCTGTCCGTAGAACAAAGTCCTGCAGCGCTCCCCTCAGGAATGAGGGGCTGGGGGAGTCGAAGTCCGCTTGCGGACTTTGTTCTACGGACAGGCAGCGGAAAGTAGATGGTGCGATACGGTTATGACACAGAACAGGGAGATTTGCTGAGGGTGATTAGATGAGTGAAGAGAAGAAAACAACTCACAAGCGGCCGTTGTCGGAGGCCACACCGGAAGAGCGGGAAGCATATTACAGAAGAAAAAGAGAGCGGGCGCGCCGGAAACGGGAAAGAGAACTGAGACGAAGAGCATTGCTGGCTTTTTCGATTCTCGGTGTGATTTTTATCCTTGTGTTCGGGATTGCCATCGCGCGTCTGATTTCCGGAAAAAAATCAGACAGGAATTCGTCCGATCTCGCGGCTGAGGCAGTATCGGAGAAAGGTGTCAGCGCCAGCAGTGTGAGTCCGACGCCGGCGCGAAAGATTCAGCCGGCGGAGATCAAGATGACCTTTACGGGAGATGTTCTGCTCGGAACCGACGAGGCTTTCGATTACAGCACCAGCATGAACGCGTACTACGACACGAATACACCGGATTATTTCCTGCAGAATGTGCGGAGTATCTTCCAGCAGGACGATCTCACAATTATCAATTTTGAGAGTACGCTGACCGAGGAGACAGCAAGGAACATGGAGCTCTTTGCCTTCAAAGCTCCGCCGGAATACGTCAATATTCTCAAGGACGCCACCATCGACGCGGCGAACGTGGCCAATAACCACAGCCACGACTATGGTGAGAAGAGTTTTACGGACACGAAGCAGGTTCTCACAGAGAACAATATCACGCCCTTCGGCTATGACGAGGTGATTGTCAAGGAAGTGAAGGGCGTCCGCATAGGTATTTTTGGAATTTACGAGCTGGATGAGTACGGCGGCGTAGCTCCGCAGGTCACCGAGTGCATCAATAAGCTGAAGGCTCAGAACTGCGATATGATCATTGCCGTATTCCACTGGGGAAATGAGCTTGAACCCTATCCGGATCACTTCCAGGTAGAACTCGGCCATCAGGCCATCGACGAAGGCGCGGATCTGGTTGTCGGGCACCATCCTCACGTAGTTCAGGGAATCGAGTATTACAAGGGAAAAACCATTGCCTACAGTCTCGGCAACTTCCTCTTTGGCGGAAACAGCCATCCGACAGAGATGGATACGATGATTTTCCAGATGACTTTCGGATTTGATGAGCAGGCGAAGATTACAAGTCAGTCCATCAAGGTCATTCCCTGCCTGGTATCCACGACAGAGGAGTACAACGATTACTGTCCGACCATCCGACAGGGTGACGGAGCAGCCGCAACGATTGAGAAAATCGACTCGAGAAGTCAGCAGATTGCTGACAACTATTCGGGCATAGAGGCTATTTACAACAGCTCGGCGCCGGATCATCGCGTGCAGGTAACCCAGACACAGGCGGTTGGAACCTCGTCTTCACAGGGCGGAGAAGAAGTACAATCGACATCATAAATATGGTATACTGATCACGTTATCTCAAGGCTGTCTGAACAGAAAGTTTTGAGAGCGATCGGAAGAGGAAATACGGGGGATTTTGAAATGAAAAAGAAACATCTTAAGACCGCAGTCTGCGCGGCATTGATCGGATCCATGCTTCTTGCAAGCGGATGCGGTGACACCAAGGCGGTAGAAGCGTCGGAATTCAAGACGGCTATGAAGAAACTTGGACTCGAGATCAACGATCAGTCCGCAGAATACAAAGACCAGGGAGCAGATGCCGTCATCGTCGGCTATGTCAAGGACGAGTATCAGATGGAACTCTATCACTTCAAGGAGAAAGAGCAGGCGGATCAGACTTACACAAAGCTGACTGACCAGCTGATCGAAGGATACGAGGGAACCGACGGCTACTCCATCGAGAAAAAACAGGCCAACAACAAGAGCACCGCAGTAGTCACAGGAGATGGCAACTACTTCGAGGCAGTGCTCATTGACACAACTCTCGTCTACGGCGTGACCAGCAATGGAAGCGAGCACAAAGACGAGATCAAGAAGGCCTTCGACGAAATCGGATACTGATCGCCAAACAGAAGAATATGTATGATATCAGCAGAGAGCAGGGAGAGATCCCTGTTCTTTTTTTGTCGCATAGGAAACTGTCTTGCATTCCCTATGAGACAAAACGCTTTGCCGGTATGCACAGCTCTCAGATGGGGAAATCACTTACGCGATTCTGCTCGCACGCGAAGGGCCTGCAGCGCCCATTCATAGGGAGTGAGGGGAGCCTTTCGTCCGCTTGCAGACTTGGTACCAGGAAGTTACTTCGCAAAAGATATAAATTACATTTTCTGCTCCTGGTAAGATTTTATAATTGAAAAATGATATAAAGGTCACATTTATGATTGATAAATTTTGCAAAAGTGTTAAGATGTTACCATTGATTACTAAAAGAGATGGTTTATCGGACAAAACCTATTAAAAAATATAAATACTATAGATATTCTTCACACTTTCGGAAACTAAAAATGGATGTTTAGTTTTTTATATTGTAAATAATGGTGAATATTTCTGCTTATTTGCAATTGACGGATTTAACGAGCACAATTTTACGAGGTGATTTTTTTGAAGAAACTTTTGTACAGAGTCTATCGTTTCGCTGCAATTCTGTGTATCATCGCCACCACTGCGTCTTCTACTGTGGTTGGCTGTGTGAATGACTCGTATGCCTACGTGGTTTCTGATTCTGATTTGAATCAGGAAGGCGCCGTGGAGAGAATGCAGAATGCTGTGAATGCTCTTGATTCAAATAATGCATATTCTGCAGAACAGAGCAGCGAGAATTCTTCCGGAATACCGGCAGAGGAGACTCTGACCCGTGAAGAGGGTGGGGAGCCGGAACCCGGTATTGCAGGTCCGACACCCGGAACCGAACCCGCAGAAGAAAACGGAAATCAGCCGGCAACGGATGTGAGCCCCGAAGAAAACGGTGGAAACACAACCGAAAGTACGAATGGAAATACAAACGGAAATAAAGATGGAGATGAGAATAGGGAAGAGATGAAGGATCAGCCGCAGGATGATCCCTTTTCTGATACATTCAAATCCCGTATCGCAAATGTGAATACCGTTACGGCCGGCGGTTATGATCTGGCGGCCATGCTTGGGGAATCCAAAGCTGTCACTCCATCCGTATCTTCAAAGATTTACGCGTGTTATGTCACACTTACTTCATTAAAAGCGAGTAACGGATCGGACGTATATGAAATGATGCTGGATGAGGTGGATCGTGGGTCTGCGGATCCGGCTGCTCATGACAATGCTGTCCTCGACATGTATTATTACAACTACAAAAATCTGGATTTTTGGAAAGATTATGAGATTATCCGCGCGATTTACGTCCCTGACAGAAACGGATCTATGATTTTTGAGGGTAATAAGAATACAAAGAACGACAAGATATACCAAAAAGGAACTTTGATTGCAGGAGAAAAAAAAGTTTACTACAGCCGTGATCTGAATGCTTCCGAAGCCGGTGGTTCCAGTGATTACGTGACGATCAACAAGGATCTTTCCATCAGGATGAGGAGCGGAAAAGTCAATCCAAAAGATGCGGAGATCATTTATGTAGTAAAGAAGAAGACGGCCTCGACGTCTGCGCCGAAACCGTCGACGGCCGGAAAACCTACGCCCACGTCGAAACCCACGACGGGAGCAGTGAAAAGAACTATCAGTGGCCGTCTGATCAAGTCGGTCAAGCTTTATACAGATCACGCTTCTGATTGGGAAATTCAGCAGGACTTCCGGCTCCATGAGGATATTCCCGAAGACGGAATTCACTCCAGGAGCAATTCTGAGGTCTATGGAAATGACAGTACTCTTACTGCCAAGTCAGCGCCCGGTTATATTATCGGAGCTGAGGTTCTTCAGCCTGCAAGGAAGGATAAGCTGGCAGCAGGAACCCAGGCAGAGGTTACGGCGGCAGAAGATATGTATTTGACGGTGGCCATGGATACGAGAGTTGGTGAACTTCCGGCCTGGCTTGGGGAAGGCCGATGGAGCGTGCTTTCCTATTATTCTGCGGTGTTGAGTGTCAGTGACGATCAGAACAACTCCATCAAGTACAGACTTTATCGAACAAAGATGTCTGCCGGTGAGACGTTGAAACTGGGCAGTATTGAGAATGCTCCCTCCGGGGGCGGCTTCGCCGAGTACATTGTCTTTGCAACAAAACCAAGGCAAAACGGAAGAGTTATTCAGGCACTCTGGGTGGAAGACGAGGCGAATGCCTACGCCTGGTCTGTGATTGATGACGCGGGAATGACTGCGGGTGATCATTTCTATGGTGACCGCTGTTCTGTCTTCCCCAAAGGAGGGGTTCTGCCTTCAGTTCTGCAGGGAACAGAGTTCCTCTCCACAGCCTGTGATTCAAAGAATTATGTGAAAGACGGCGGAATACTGCCTGAGGAGGCCAGATTCACCGTGGGCATGGATGCTGCCGTTTACCTGGCAGCGGATCACAGACTGTTTGATAAAACCGCGGAACCGAATGCGAATATTTCCTCCTGGCTTGCCAGGGATGGCTGGACTAACACCGGTCAAAGTATGGTGGTTGTTGACTCGATTGGCCAAGACCAGACGATGTTCCTTTACAGGCGAAACGTAAAAAAAGGTGAAGTGGTGATTCTGGATGCCAACGGAAATACTTCAATAGAGACCATGAATTATCTGGTTTTCGCAAGGCCGGGACTGGATGAAGAATCTTCCGGAGGGGAACAGAAAACCGATTCAGAGCCTGAACCGGAGGCGGATCCCTCGAAGATCACCTGTCAGCTCTATTTCTACGAGGGCTATGACAGCAATTATCAGCCGATTTACAGCGAGATCACACAGGATGCGGACGGTATTTTCCGGAGAGCGGAGACCGGAGAGTCTCCGGTCACCTTTACAGTTGCTTTGAATGAAATAAAAGAGTTGAAGCTGACTATTCCATCATCTTACCGTTACACACGAAGAATGTATGTCTTCGGAGATGACGAATATCTGGATGGGATAAGCGCGTCATTTTCTGCGCTAAACGGGACAGGATCTCTGCGACTGCGATTGACGGAGGAGCCTCCTCTTGTGCAGGGAACCAGACAGTATCAGACGGTAAATGTGGTTCTGGAATTGACAAAGCAGACGAAATACACCGTCTATTATGTGGATGAATCCGCGCAGAACCGTGAGTTTTCGGATTTGCAGAAGAATGCGTCGGATCTGATTTATTATCAGGAATCCTTTTATGAGGATGCGGGAGTCAGGATTAACCTGCCGCTGGATTCAGACAGCTATACGTTTTATTCTGCTCGCTTTTTGAAGGGCAGCAGTGAACGGCAGTTTTACGAATTTGAGAACTGGGATCCACAAAATCCGCCGTCGCGAAGCAAAGATGATATTAATAATTTCAGTCTGAAGAAGGCAAACAAAGAAGTCAGCAGTGTGTCCTTCGACAACGCGAAGTACGACCTCAACATCATTTTCTTTGTTGTGCCGAAATCTGTGCGCTATCAGGTGCTGTACTATTACACGGATCGAAGTTCATATAATATCCTGAGCGGCTCGGAGAAAAACTACTTTGCGGAGGAGAGTACCGCTTCTTTGCTTGATGTGAATACTTACGGAAATTTCACGGACTATGCAACCCTTTCCGCTGAGTCGGGAAGCTTTTACGGACAGCTTGTAAGCTGCGGTGAGAAGAATAATATCCACCTGGTTCTCCCTGAAGGATATGAGTATTCCGAGAGCTTTATGTATGTACAGAAGAAAAACGGACTGACGGAGGAAAACTTCCGGTACGAACTGGAAGAAGGAGAACTGGACGGTGACAATGGCGTGCAGAACATGTCTTTCCGAATCCAGAATGCTTTCCCCGGAACCGGATCCATCGCCTGCCTGGTGGTTTCTTTGAAACCGAAGGACAAGGAGCTGGATTATTCCCAGTCCCATGTCTATATCTGGTATTACGACATCGAGAACGGGAAGTACCTCAACGGATACGGGGATCATTATCAGATGGTATCTCCGGACAGGAAAAAGGGAAATGTAATGGTTCCCTATCGTCTGGTGGATAGTATCATGGACGATCCCGCCCTTTCGGCGAAGGACTACATACTGAAAGAGGTGCAGGTAATGACCCTACGGTCGAGTGAGTCGATTCCGTATACCTACTATGACAAGGACAAGAATTCGGATAATGAGATTGCGAAGAAGTACAAGAATATCCGGTTTCTGATGCCGAAGCCTTTGTCGGCGGAAGATACAGACAGGGATAATGACGTAGCCGTTATTTTTTACGTAGTCAACGCAAACGGACGTGTGGGGTACAATCTGAATCTTCCAGACGCCAGATGGTCGCAGGACGGCACGGCGGATGATTATCCACAGGGGCACGATGAGAACGACATGGTATCGATTCAGGGCGTTGATCAGACCGATGCAGGTATCCGGAAGCTCTTTTACCGCAGAAGGTTTACGGACTCAGAGGATATCCGGATTGTACAGGATCAGCCGGTGTCTGATGAGTACACCTTTATCGGCTGGTTCGACAAGAAGCGTACGATGACAAAGAAGGGAAAACAGGTGGTCTTAAGCCGACCTACGATCCGGAAGAGCGGAGCCTTGTTCCAGTATCACACAACCAGTGAGTACACTCTGGATGCGCTTTGGGCGAGAATTGATACCGATGATAAGATTGTGAAATTCGACGGAAGTGCTCATACTCTCGATGAGGCGAATGTCAGCTATTCCATGGGAACCTTGCGGAAAGAATACCAGGATCAGATGGATGAAGAGGGCTACGTTCTCAGCGATGTTACCTACTCAAAGACGAAAAACGGGACTTACGGAGATCTGGCGTCTGTTGCCGAGGTGCAGCCTGGCAGGTACAAGATCTACATGAAGGCGGCTCTCTCGCAGAAGAGCAGGGGAACTTCCGGGGACGAAATCGCTGTCTATGCGACCTCCTGGCTCACGATCAATCCCGTGGCGCCCACCGGAATCTCCGGAAAAAGAACGCCTTTTGGTGTCATGCTGGCGCTGGGAGGGATTCTTCAGATCTTTTATTTGATTCGAAAAAGGAAGAAAAATGAAACGACAGACAGAGAAAACTTTATCAGGGCAGTCGCCGCAGGCGGATTCGAAGCAGTGGAAGATCAAAAAGGAAACTGCGAACGAAGAAATGCCGGTGGAACAATCAGAAACAGAGTCTTCGGCTATGGCAGTTTCATCTGCAGACCCGTCAACAGGCTCCTGCAAAAACTCTGGCAAAGATATACAGCTTCGCCGAAAAAGGCAGCTTCGGCAGATCCGGTCCTTCGGAATCCGCTTCGTAACACTGGCCTTCGTACTATATCTTATCTTCGGAGTTGTTTTTGGAGTAACAGTATCTCAAAACGATGACATGAACCCCGGCATCGGGGCGGGAGATCTCGTGTTCTACTACCGGTGGAAGGGAGAACTTGCCGCCGGCGATATAGTCACCTACAAGGCAGAGGGAAAGACGTATCTTGGCAGGATCATCGCGAAGGACGGGGACGAGATCGAGATCACAGAAGATGAGAGTGTGAAGATCAACGGTTATCTCGTGGCGGAGCCGAAAGTCTTTTTCAAGACGCCGCAGCTTTCTGCTGAGGTGAAGTATCCGATGACCATGGATGCCGGCCGGTATTTTATCATGTGTGATCACCGGGAAGGTGGAAGGGACAGCCGGTACTTTGGCGCCATCGATGAAGATGCAATCACGGGAAAAGTTATGACCGTGATCCGCCGCACAAACCTTTAACTTTATGTGGAATACAGCGTAATGCCTGCTGTACAGACGGAACTATACCGCCGGCAGAACCGCTTTTATTTCCTAAATACAGCAGTTCATTTGACAAAAAAGGATGGAGAAAAAAGTGAAAAAGAGAATGATAAAGAAAATTGCAGCAGCTTTTGCGGCTGTCTGCATGACACTTTCGATGGGACTTTCTGCAGTGTCCGCTGATACAGCGGCCATTGGCAGCGATGGAAAAGCCGCAGCCGGCACTTCCGTTTCCTTCCAGAAGGTACTTCGCATAACGAACCCGGAGGATGGCGTGAAAATCAATGTTCCGGCTGCTGAGTTCAAATATGAAACCAGTCTTGTGGGAAGAGTTGAGATCCCGGAGGGAGGAAGCTCCGAGACCGGTACAGTCATCGGAACGGCTCAGGAACCGGCAGGCAACTATATTGCTTCCACAGCGGTAAACCCGACAGCTGTCACCGTAAGCTTCCCCGGAAGTGTCAGTCAGGTGGCCATCAGCGGAAAGAAGGCCGAGGTTTCGGAGAACGCTGAAATTGACTTTTCTGTCATTGAGTGGAAAGCTCCCGGCGTTTACCGCTTCCGGGTAAAAGAAGAGAGAACAAACAAAAGTGTTGCGTACAATGCGGCTTATACAGATCTCACTGATGAAGAATCCAAGAGATACATCGATGTCTACGTGAATGCGGTTTCAACTTCCGACGGATCTATCGAGTATCAGATTGCCGGTTATGTATTCCTCAAGGCAGAAAAAGGAACCGGCGGAACAGTAACCTACAAGAAAACTACCGGTTATACAGATGACGGAGGAAATGGAGGTTCCGACAGCGGCACATCCGTGACGATCTATGAGACTTACAATCTGACTGTTAAGAAGGTCATCAAAGGAACCATGGCAAAAGCCTCCGACGTTTTCAACTTTACGGTTTCCGCTGACGGCACACAGGAGATTCCTGCAGATATGATGACAACAACAGGCGGCATTACTGCAGCGTCACCGTCTTTTAACGGATCCACTCAGGTATATACAACCGGACTGAAGGGTGGAGACAGCCTTGCCATCAAGGGTATTGCAAAGTATGCAAATGTAACCGTAAAAGAGAGCGATCAGGACGCAAAGAACTACAAGACAGAGATCACATCTACAGGAAGCCTTGACAGCAAGGATGAGACGGCAAGGACAGCAGGTCTTCACATGGACACTGACCGTGATGTCACCTACACCAATACAAGCTCGACGGAGAACGTTACACCGACAGGTATTGTACGCATGGTTGCACCGTATCTGATGATCGTTGTAATGGCACTTCTTCTGGCAGTTGTTTTCTTCAGAAGCAAAAAGACAGAAACTATTGACTAATCGGACTTATGGGGGAAATGATGCAGAAACTGTATATATGGGATTTTACGCTTGCCGGTATGTCAGGGGTGGCAAAGGCCGGCAACAAAGTTTTAGACTTTTTAGCAAAATTGTTGATTGTATGTCTCCTTCTCTACGGAGGGTTTTCCCTCTGGGAGACATACTGCGAATATACGGGAGCGTTTCTCTCGGAGGATCTGGAGAAGTACAAACCGGATCCGGATCTTCCCACAGACGAGAATCCCGGACTTGCAGAACTGATGAAAATCAATCCGGACGTAAAAGCCTGGATTACCATTGATGACACACATATCGATTACCCCGTTCTTCAGGGTGAGGATGATATGGAATATGTCAACAAAAACGTGTACGGAGATTTTGCGCTGACAGGCTCAGTATTTATGTCCAGCGTGAACAAACCGGATTTCACGGATACCTATAATATTCTGTATGCGCATCACATGGACAACGGAGCCATGTTCGGAGATGTATTAGAGTTCCGGAAGGCAAAGTATTTCAGGGATCACAAAGAGGGACATCTCTATCTCGCAGAGGGATCCATGGATATCGAGATCTTTGCCTGTGTAGCCTGTGACGCATACGACGAGCGGTTTTACAGCATTGCCGACAAGTCACCGGAGACTATGGGCGATTTTTTGCAGCTGATTCAGAAGAACGCCTGTCAGTACCGAAAGATTGATCTGCAGCCGACGGACAGGCTCATTGCACTGTCCACCTGTATGAACGGAAGTACCAACGGCAGATGCATGATCATCGGAAGACTGGTGAATCCGGCCTGACTGTAAGGTTTCAACGTTTCATTCGAAAGGGGAGTCGAAGTCCGCTAGCGACATTCTTTTTTATAGGTATGTGGGAACGCATAGCGGGTGAAAATGATTTGGGCAGTGTTACCTGGTAGGAGAGAAAGACTTGGACGACGTCATTATAAACAAGCTAGAGAGAAAAAAAAGAATAAAGAAAATGATCTTCTTCGTGGTTGTCTGTCTTTTGCTGCACTTGTTCTCGGCGCTGAAAGTTCACGGCGCCGAGGAAAGTTCTCCGGAGAATGATACGGTCTATATTCAGCTCAGCGTCCGTATCAAACCCGGAGGGACAGCGGCAGTGAAGGAGAGCAAAAGCCGTCAGCAGACGACGGTTCAAGGGAAGGGTGCCGACGGCCTGATACTCGGAAAAATCCGCAAAGGCGATAAGTCCGTGGCCATCGAATCCGACAGCGAACCCTTAACCGTCCGGATCGAAGGTCTGGACGGCGTCCGTCCTCTCCCCGAACAGCTGCTCCTCTCGGCAGGAGAGACCGGTTCCTTCCGGATTCCTGTCTCGGAGGAAGGAACACACCGTTTCCGCGTCGTCGAGATGAAGGATGTGAAACAGAACATCGAGTGCACAAACTGCGTCTACGTCGTCTATGCAGAGTCCAGGAGAGGCGAAAGCGGCGAACTGGATACGGCAGTCTGGATCACAAAAGACGGAAAAGAAGGAAAAGTGGACGAAATCTCCTTCATATCCGGAGACGGAGATGAAGAAGGGGAAAACGATCCGCCCCCCACCGCCGGTCCAACACCAACAACCGCACCGGATCCTGTGGATACTCAGCCCACAGAGACACCGGCGGACAGCGACAGAAACGACCCGAAGACCTCACCGGCACCTACAAATGCCGATCTTCCCGGGCACGATCAGAACTCCTCAGACCCGTCGCGCGGATGGATCGACGCAGATGGAAATGACAGCGGGAACACAAGCGGAGGAGTAAGCTCAGGGCTTCGCAAACTTGTCGCCTCAGTCATGACCGGGGACGAGTCCAATCTCGTACTCTACGCAGTAGTGTTGCTGATCAGTGCCATTTTTGCGGCTCTTCTTAGCAGGCTTAATCGTAAGGATCGCGAGTGAGAGATGCCCAGCTATACGTGATAAATCGCCATATTGAAAAAACGCGTTGTATCACCGTAATCTTAAGGTGGTGCAGTGCGTTTTTGGGGTATAGAATAAAAAAATTGTATGCTACTTTCGTTGTCGCATTAAATGTGCGCCTCGGCGCCGGCAATCCGTAGCGAACATAGGAAAAATACCGCACCACCGTAGAATGCGAGAAAACGGTGAGTGCGGTATTTTTTTTCGTTCCATCAGAACTCCATCAGAACGCTTTTCTGTAGTTTTCCTTCTGATACTCCTTCGGAGTCATAGCCGTGTGCTTCTTGAATACAGAGATGAAGTGACTCTGAGAACTGAAGCAGAGGATGTCGGCGATTTCACTGAAGCTGTAGTCTGTGTAGCAGAGATAACTCTTTGCGAGATCAATCCGGTTTTTCTCGATGAATGCGTGCACAGTCATGCCTGTTTCCTTGCGGAAGAGGGTGCAGAGATAAGAGTTGTTCATGCTGAGATGAGTGCTGATATCACTGACCGTGATGTTGTCGTGAAGGTGATTATTGATGTAATCAATCGCCTTGTTGATTCTTGTGGAGTGGACATTTCTCTCACGCTTGATGATATTCATATTTGAAGCATAGTCGAACACCATCTGACGGTGGAGATGATAGAGATCCTGTTCTCTGCTTGTCTGGTCAGCCTTCTGGATGTACATATCGCTGAGCGTGTAAGCGATTTCCACGTTCATTCCTGCCTCGATACAGAAACGGCTGATGAGAGCTGCACAAATAACGAAATGATAACGGTAATTTCTCACCGGATCATTGGAGAGCTTGCCCAGTCCTGTCTGCTTCAGGGAAAAATACGTGTGATGTAATTCGCCCACCTGGCCACTGCTGACAAGCTGATAAAACAAAATTTCTGAGTCGTAGTCCTTGTGGTAGATTTTTTCTTCTTTTTGTTCAAGAAGACGGTCTAATAGTTCTTTGTTTGCAAATTCCATGTAAATACCCCTCAAAATGTGTTGCTAATATCATAATATCATTGAAAATTCAATATATCAATTATACATTTTGTCGAATTGTAGTGAATTAAACGGACAAAAGGCACAAATGACTTTGCGGCCCCGAAAAAATACGAAAAAGCAAGGATAATGATATATAATTTATCTAAGTTTTATATATTGTTTGTACCATAAAATCAAATCAAATTCCAGTGAATATGAAAAATATTATAAAAATTATTAAACTATCTGCAAATAGACCCTCAAAAAATAGCCTGATCAGAAAATCTTCCGATCATGGTTTGGAAGCAAAATTCACAGATCAAAAAACTACCGGCGAAGCGGAACCCTGAACTGCGGGTTTCGTAAAATGTCATGGATCTGATATTTGTGAGGAAAATCTGTAAGACAGAATTGTTTTGGTTCGATAGAGTATATACGGCAATATGACAGATTATATGGTTTGATAGCAGAAAATATATGAAATAAAATATGCTATATTCAAATAAATTCTGAAAACGAAACGAAAGTGCGAAAAAATAGCGTATTGCCATCTACGGCATCGGCATATTGACGCTTTTTTGTATAAAATACATAATTCATGTGGAATAATTCAAATAATTCATGTATAATAAACTTAAATCACATGAAAAATTTTTTATATGTAATTTGGAAATAGGAGAAATACGGCTGCGTATTTGACAGATATGGGGTACAACAATGAAGAGGAAACTAAGCAGAGAAATATTAAAGGACAGATTATACGCACTTATCGAATCTGAGACATTGGAATTCGTAAGTGACCGGGATGATCGTTCGGTTATGCGGATTCCTTATATGATGAGTGACGCGGTAGAGGATTATCTGGAGTTCACCGGTGTGGAGATTATCGGAGAAATACCGAAGCGGAATATCCGGAAACAGGACGGGGGAATCGAGAATGATATTCACAGTCTGATCATTACAGATGCAGATATTCTCAACAATGAAATTTCTTTCCGTGCCGGACTTCAGCCTGTGTTCACCATGCGGTATACGGATCAGGTGGAGTGGAAAAATCTCTACCAGTATCACAGAACCGGCCACTACTGGGTGCAGGGAGCGGAACACATCCGCCGGGTTTTCTACATTCTGTCGTTGATCTACGACAAGATTCAGTATCTGGGACCGGATGCCGGGAATGATCTGGAGAGACGTCTGGCCAAGCTCGTGGAGTTCGGCCCGCTTCGCTACTGGTCACCTACAAAGGTTTCCATGGAAGACTGGTATGTGACAACAAAAGAGGGAAATAAGGTTATGGAGGAGATCGCCCGTGAAGCAGGGGATAAGCGCTATGCCTCCATGGTTTCGATTTTTAACAGCCTTCCTTCCGGAAGACAGAAGGAAAAGCTGGCAAAATATCTGGCGGAGCCAAGGGGAGAGAAGATCTATCGCTATATTATTTCCCTGATCAATGAGGCCTCCGAGCCTTATCCGGCCAGAAGCTACGGCGCGGACAATGATATCCGTATCCAGGGAATGAGGAGAAGGATTCAGAATGATCTGGAGAGACGAGATTTCGAGGGCAAGTGGCCCACCTTCCGGCGAGAGGAACAGCTGATTACTATTATTGAGGAACAGCCCTTTACGATTCTGGATTGGGAGGACGCGAAGTATAAGTTCCACATGGATGTCACCCTTCGTTCGTTTCTTCACCCGGAACACCACGTGGAGGATATGCCGGAGCGGACGCTGCCGATTCTTCCTCCGGGAATGAGCTGGGAGGAGTACCGTCTGTGGGCGGAAGAGAGAGCCGCGCGCCAGGAGGCAAAGAAGCAGGAAGAGGCTAAGGCAAAATACATGACAGCAGAGGCGCAGCTTCCGGAAGATGAGGGAGACAAAGACTCCTCACAGGGATCAGACGTGGGACGCGAGCTTGAGGCACAGAAGGCTGAAATGAAGGCAGTGCTTCTTAAGGAGTACACGAAGGATCCGGAGAAAGAAAAAGATGACATCTACGAGGAATTAAAACGGATTTCCGGGATGGAAAAAAACAGCGAGCCGGAACTCACCGAGGAGGAGAGAGTTGCCAGGGAGCTGATGCGCATCGCGCAGGACATGAGAAAAGTACATATGCAGTGAACAGATCGCCTGACTGCAAGGAAAGAAAACGGGAGATGCAAATTCGCATCTCCCGTTTTTTATGTTATAGGAAATTCCTCCGGAATTTCTATAACACAAAACGCTCCGCAGGATGCGCACTCGCGCGATATGTAGATGCGTTGCATCCGCGCTCGGCGCGAGAATGTCGCTAGCGACATTCTTTTTTATATTACGAACGTTTCATATTTTTATTTGCGGTTGAGAGCATGAGCTTGATCCGGTTAAGCTGGTTTACTTCCGAAGCGCCGGGATCGAAGTCGATGGCAACGATATTGGCCTGCGGGTAATCTGCCCGGATGGCTTTGATAACACCCTTGCCCACGATATGGTTCGGCAGACAGCCGAAAGGCTGAATGCAGACGATGTTCTCTGTGCCGCTGTGGATGAGTTCCATCATCTCGCCGGTAAGGAACCATCCCTCACCGGTCTGGTTACCCACGGAAACAATGGGGCTTGCATACTCGGCCAGCTCCTCGATTTTTGCGGACGGCGTGAAGTGACGGCTCTTGGTAAACTCGTCGTTTGCGGCCTTGCGCAGGAAGTTGACGGACTTGATTCCGGCCTGCGTCAGAAGCAGTGATTTTTTCGTGGTACCGTAGTGCTGGTACTGGAATTTCGCGTTGTAGAAGCTGTACATGAAGAAGTCTACGAAATCCGGCACAACTGCCTCGGCGCCTTCCTGCTCCAGAAGCTCAACCATGTGGTTGTTGGCTGCGGGCGCGTATTTCACGAGGATCTCACCTACGATGCCGACGCGGGGCTTTCGCTCCTCGGTGATGGGGAGACGGTCAAAATCCCGGATGATGGAGCGGCAGAGGGTATTGAACTTCCGCAGGGACACATGCTTCTGTTTCAGATAGTTGATACAGATCTGTTCCCATTTCTCATGAAGTCTGTTTGCTGATCCTTTTACTTTCTCGTAGGGGCGCATACGGTACAGACACTTCATAAAGATGTCACCGAAGATGGCGGCGTAAATGGCGCGCACGGCCATATCTTTGCTCACCTTGAAGCCCGGGTTGTCTTCCAGTCCCACGAGGTTCAATGAGATGACAGGGATCTGTGGGTAGCCGGCTTTTTTCAGCGCTCTCCGGATGAAGGCGATGTAGTTGGAAGCACGGCAGCCGCCGCCGGTCTGACTCATGATCAGGGCGATCTTGTCCGGATCATATTTGCCGGAGTCGATGGCATCCATCAGCTGTCCGACAACCAGAAGTGACGGATAGCAGGCGTCGTTGTTTACGTAGCGGAGACCTGCGTTGATGGCCGTTCTGTTGTCGTTGTTGAGCACCTCCATGTTGTAGCCGCTGTTGTTGAAGGCGGCCTCGATAAGGTTGAAGTGGATCGGCGACATCTGCGGGGAAAGGATGGTGTATCCTTTGTTCTTCATCTCTTCGGTGAAAACTACGCGATCCTCGGCGGAAGAGAAGATTTTTCTCTCCTGCTGTTTCTTTGCTCTTACCCGTACTGCGGCCAGAAGCGAGCGCACACGGATACGCACGGCACCAAGGTTGTTTACCTCGTCGATCTTCAGTACGGTGTAGATCTTGTTGGAGCCGCTGAGAATTTCATATACCTGGTCTGTGGTTACGGCGTCCAGACCGCAGCCGAAGGAGTTGAGCTGGATGAGTTCCAGATCGTTTCTCCTCTTTACGTAGTTGGCTGCTGCGTAGAGTCTTGTGTGATACATCCACTGGTCGTTGACACGAAGCGGGCGATCCACAGCTGCCAGGTGGGAGATGGCGTCCTCGGTTAGAACGGCTACATCGTAGCTGGTGATCATCTCCGGAATTCCGTGGTGAATCTCCGGATCCACGTGGTAGGGACGTCCTGCAAGAACAATACCGTTGTGACCGGTCTCGGACATCCACTTGAGAACCTCTTCACCCTTGCGGCGCACGTCAGCGCGGACAATTTCCATTTCCTTCCAGCCTTCGCGGCAGGCATTGCGGACTTCGTTTTCCGGAAGATCACAGAAGACTTTCACCAGCTCGTCCGCCAGGATTTTTTCACTGGTCATGGCAACGAAGGGGTTCATGAAGTTGATATTCAGCTGTTTCAGATCGTCCACGTTGTTCTTGATGTTCTCCGCATAGGAGGTGACGATGGGGCAGTTGTAATGGTTCACTGCCTCCGGGAACTCGTTGCGCTCATAGGGGATGCACGGATAGAAGATGTCCGTGACTCCCTGTTTGATGAGCCACTCTATGTGTCCGTGGGTGATCTTCGCCGGGTAGCAGGCGGTATCCGAAGGAATGGACTCGATGCCAAGTTCGTAGATCTTTCGTGTGGACTGAGGCGAGAGAACGACGCTGTAGCCAAGCTTTGTGAAGAAAGTGAACCAGAGCGGGTAGTTCTCATACATGTTCAGTACGCGGGGGATACCGATGCGGCCTCTGGGAGCTTCGTCCGCGGAAAGCGGTGTGTAGCCGAAGATCCGCTCGTATTTCCACTCGTACATATTCGGAATGCGGTTGGCGTTTTTCTCTTTTCCGATTCCACGTTCGCAACGGTTGCCGCTGATGAACTGACGGCCGCCGGAGAAGCGGTTGATGGTCAGACGGCAGTGGTTGGTGCAGCCCTTGCAGTAGGTACTTCTGGTGGAGTACTCCAGAGTGTTGATCTTATCGATGGGAAGCATGGTTGTTTCCCTGCCCTCGCAGCGGTCTCTGGCGATGAGGGCGGCGCCAAAGGCACCCATGATGCCGGCGATATCCGGGCGGATGGCATGGCAGTCCGCGATGCGCTCAAAGCTTCGGAGTACTGCATTATTATAGAAGGTACCACCCTGAACAACGATGTGATTACCAAGCTCCTTTGCGTCGGAGACTTTAATTACCTTGTAAAGGGCATTCCGGATGACGGAATAGGCAAGGCCGGCGGAGATATCCGCTACGGTTGCGCCTTCCTTCTGCGCCTGCTTTACGCGGGAATTCATGAATACGGTACATCTGGTTCCCAGATCAATCGGATTCTCGGCAAAAAGCGCCTCCTGGGCGAAGTCCTTGACCTCGAAGTTCAGAGAGTTGGCAAAGTTCTCGATAAAGGATCCGCAGCCGGAGGAGCAGGCCTCGTTCAGCTGAACGGAGTCAACGGCGCCGTCCCTGATTTTGATGCACTTCATATCCTGTCCGCCGATGTCCAGGATGCAGTCAACCTCCGGTTCGAAGAAGGAGGCCGCGGTGTAGTGGGCAATGGTCTCTACCTCACCCTCATCCAGCATCAGAGCCGCTTTAATCAGCTGCTCACCATAACCGGTGGAGCAGGCGTAAGCGATCCGTGCGGTGGAGGGCATCTTCGAATAGATGTCCTGGATGGCGCGGATGGACGTGGCCAGAGGATTTCCCTGGTTATTATCATAGAAGGAATAGAGCAGATCTCCCTCCTCGGAAATAACGGCGGCCTTTGTGGTTGTGGAACCGGCGTCGATACCGAGATAGCAGTTGCCCTTGTAAGTAGAAAAATCAATGGTGCCCACTTTGTCTTTGTCGTGTCTGGTGATGAACTCGTCGAACTCATTTTTGTCGGCAAAGAGAGGCTCCATGCGGGCTACTTCCATCTCCAGTTTGATGCCCTTGCGAAGTTCATTCTTCATATTTACAAGGGAAACTTCAGAGTCTTCCTTTGCGTTGAGGGCGGAGCCCATGGCCGCAAAAAGGTGGGAGTTGTCCGGGACGATGGCGTGCTCCTCATCGAGATTCAGTGTCCTTACAAAGCACTGGCGAAGCTCAGAGAGGAAGTGAAGCGGTCCTCCCAGGAAAGCCACGTGTCCACGGATCGGTTTACCGCAGGCAAGACCGGAGATGGTCTGGTTCACGACAGCCTGGAAGATGGAGACAGAGAGATCCTCTTTGGTTGCTCCCTCATTGATCAGGGGCTGGATGTCTGTCTTCGCGAATACTCCGCAGCGGGCAGCGATGGGGTAGATGGCCTGGTAGTCTTTAGCGTATTCGTTCAGACCGGTGGCGTCTGTCTGAAGAAGAGCTGCCATCTGGTCAATGAAGGAACCGGTACCGCCGGCACAGACACCGTTCATACGCTGTTCGATATTTCCGTTTTCAAAGTAGATGATTTTTGCGTCCTCACCGCCGAGCTCGATGGCGACGTCTGTCTGAGGCGCCGTGAACTGAAGGGCGGAGGATACTGCAATAACTTCCTGTACAAAAGGTACGCCGACACTTTTGGCGAGAGCGAGACCACCGGATCCTGTGATCACCGGGTGAAGGGTGATATCTCCCAGTTTCTCCTGTGCCTTTTCCAGCAGATCGGCAAGGGTTTCCTGAATACGTGCGAAATGTCTCTGGTAATCGGAGAAGAGGATCTTCTTCTCGATGTCCAATATTACAATTTTTACCGTTGTGGAACCGATGTCGATTCCAAGCGTGTAGTTAAGATCTGACATATATTCACTCCTTTTCATACTGTTTCCGATTATACGACAACGGATTTACAAAAACAACTCATCGAATCTTTTCTTATTAAATATTCTGTTGAATTAAGCCTATATTCCCTCCGGATTTGTGAATGTCTCCTACGGATCTATGCGTCTTGTGAGGAGCCCGATCTTTGGGATCGGAACTGCTGAGAGTTTTTCTTGATTCGGAGATGTAAATTCGGTATGATAAAGACTTGGATTGATGATAAATAATTCTGATGATTATGTGAGGAAAACTATGGCTGAATATAAACTGATGAAAGTCTGCGACCGGGCGAAGCGGGCGGAATTTACCACGGTTCACGGCACCGTGCAGACTCCTGTGTTCATGAATGTGGGTACGGTGGCCGCAATCAAGGGTGGCGTGTCCACAGAGGATCTGGAGAAAATCGGAACACAGATCGAGCTCTCCAACACCTATCACCTGCATGTGCGCACCGGTGATGAGAACATCAAGAAACTGGGCGGACTGCATAAGTTCATGTCCTGGAACAAACCGATTCTCACGGATTCCGGCGGCTTTCAGGTTTTTTCCCTGGCGGATATGCGTAAGATCAAGGAGGAGGGAGTCACCTTCCGTTCTCATATCGACGGCCACTATATCTTCATGGGACCGGAGGAGAGTATGCAGATCCAGTCAAATCTGGGCTCTACCATTGCCATGGCTTTTGACGAGTGTCCCTCCAGTGTAGCGACACAGCAGTATGTGAAAAAGTCGATCGAGCGAACTACCAGATGGCTGGATCGCTGCAAGAAGAAGATGCAGGAGCTGAATATGCGGGAGGATACGGTGAATCCCCATCAGCTGCTCTTCGGAATCAATCAGGGAGCGGTATACAATGATCTCCGGATTGAGCACGCGAAGATGATCACTGAGAGAGAACTGGACGGCTACGCAGTGGGAGGCCTTGCAGTAGGGGAGACACATCAGCAGATGTACGACGTGCTGGATCACGTGGTTCCTTATCTTCCTCAGGACAAACCTACATATCTGATGGGGGTGGGAACCCCGGCCAATATTATCGAGGCAGTAGATCGCGGCATTGATTTCTTCGATTGTGTGTACCCGAGCAGAAACGGAAGACATGGTCATGTCTACACACACCACGGCCATCTGAATCTGATGAACGCGCAGTACGAGCTGGATGACAATCCTATCGAGGAAGGCTGCGGCTGTCCGGTATGTCAGAGATACTCCCGGGCATATATCCGCCATCTGCTGAAGGCAAAGGAGATGCTGGGACTTCGGTTCTGTACCCTTCATAATCTCTACTTCTACAACCACCTGATGGAAGAGATCCGTGAGGCCATCGACAGTGACAACTGGGATTCCTGGAAAAAGAAAACGCTGGATGATCTCAATGAGGAGAAGCAGAACCACAAGGTCATGAACCAGCCGAAGTTCTACCAGAAGGTGATTAACGAAGAATTGAAGTAAAGATCCACGGGCTGATGGAAGATGCGTGGAGCTTTGGAAAACCGCTTCAGAAAATGCTTGATGAAGAAGAATCCATTGTGTATGATAGAGGAAATGCGGTTTTTATTGAACCGTACAGTATGAATAGAATGAACCGGTTCGCAAACCGGAACTTTGAGTGAAAAGGCAGGAGGAACCAAAGAATGATTTTAGCAAGTGCAAATGCAGGGGCAGGAAGTATGGCGAGCATGCTCATCATGATCGTGGCAATGTTCGTACTCATGTACTTTATGATGATCCGTCCGCAGAAGAAAGAGCAGAAGAGAATGCAGGAGATGCTCACATCCATGGAGATCGGTGACGCAGTAGTTACCACCAGCGGCTTCTATGGAATCCTGATCGACATCAGCGACGACGATGTAATCGTAGAGTTCGGAAACAACAAGAACTGCAGAATCCCGATGCGCAAAGAGGCCATTACACAGGTTGAGAAGCCGGAGCAGGCAGCTGCAGTCAAAGAAGATAAAGAGAAAGACGCAAAAGCTAAAAAGTAATTGCGAAGAGGAGAAGCACCGAGGAGGTGCTTCTTTTTTTGCCTAAAGGAAATACCTCTGGGCTCTCTTCGCAGGACGTTTATCCTTATTTCTCACCTTTGTGTGCGCATGTTGCAATTTTTTCATCTATAAATGTTAGAAGACATTACTTTCACGGTTGAAAAGCTAATTGAATTGAAGTATTATAGTTGATAAATGTGCATGAAATGCATGAATAAAAGTACACACAGCGGCGCAGACCTTAAGAATGCGCGCTGATCAGAAAAAAAGACGGGAGATTTGCCATGAATTACAAAATTGGTTTGATCCACGGGGACGGAATCGGCCCGGAGATCGTAAACGAGGCTCAGAAAGTATTGGACGCGGTATGTGCGAAGTATGGACATTCCTTTGAGTATTCCAGACTGCTTCTCGGTGGAGCATCCATCGACGCCACCGGTTACCCGCTGACGGATGAGACAATTGCCGAGGCAAAGACATGCGACGCTGTTCTGATGGGTTCCATCGGCGGAGATGCCAAGACTTCGCCCTGGTATCAGCTGGAGCCTTCCAGAAGACCGGAAGCGGGACTTCTCGGAATCCGGAAAGCACTGAATCTCTTCGCAAATCTCCGTCCGGCATATCTCTACAATGAGCTGAAAGCAGCCTGTCCTCTTAGAGATGAGATCATCGGTGATCAGGGCTTTGACATGATCATTGTCCGCGAGCTCACCGGCGGTCTGTATTTCGGTGAGAGGGAGACCGGAATGGAGGACGGCGTAGAGACTGCCCGGGATTCTCTTTCTTATAATGAGAATGAAATTCGCAGAATCGCGAAGCGTGCCTTCGATATCGCAATGAAGAGAAGAAAGAAAGTGACGGAGGTTGACAAGGCAAATGTGCTGGATTCCTCCAGACTCTGGAGAAAAATTACCGCGGAAGTGGCAAAAGAGTATCCGGAAGTTGAATATGAGAATATGCTTGTAGACAACTGCGCGATGCAGCTTGTCCGTGATCCGAAGCAGTTCGACGTCATCCTGACCGAGAACATGTTCGGAGATATTCTTTCTGATGAGGCAAGTATGGTGACCGGATCCATCGGTATGCTTTCCTCCGCCAGCCTGAACGAGACCAGCTTCGGTCTCTACGAGCCGTCTCACGGTTCTGCACCGGATATTGCAGGCAAGAATATCGCGAATCCGATTGCCACAATTCTTTCCGCAGCAATGATGCTTCGCTACTCCCTCAACCTGGACAAGGAGGCGGATGTTGTGGAGAAAGCAGTTGAGGAGGTTCTTGCTCAGGGTTACCGCACCGGTGATATCTATTCTGAGGGAACCACAAAGGTATCCACAACAGAGATGGGCGATCAGATCGTGAAGATCCTTATGAAACTCTGATCCATTTGAATGAAAATCTGATTATGAGAGGAGATTAATTATGATAAGTGATAACGCAAGAAAAGGAATGCAGGCTGCTCCTGCGAGAAGTCTGTTTAACGCTCTCGGTATGACTGAAGAGGAAATGCACAAACCGATGATCGGTATTGTATGTTCCTATAATGAGATTGTACCGGGACATATGAATCTGGATAAAATTGCCCAGGCTGTCAAAATGGGTGTAGCTGAGGCCGGCGGTGTGCCGGTGATGTTCCCGGCAATTGCCGTGTGCGACGGTATCGCCATGGGTCATGTGGGCATGAAGTATTCCCTGGTTACCAGAGACCTGATCGCTGATTCTACAGAGTGTATGGCCATCGCCCATCAGTTCGACGGTCTTGTTATGATTCCAAACTGTGACAAAAACGTACCCGGCCTTCTGATGGCTGCGGCCCGTGTGAATATCCCGACAGTTTTTGTAAGCGGCGGACCCATGCTCGCAGGACATATCCACGGCAAGAAGAGAAGTCTTTCTTCCATGTTCGAGGCGGTCGGCTCCTTCGCGGCAGGTACAATGACCGAGGATGACGTTCGCAATTACGAAGAGAATGTATGTCCTACCTGCGGATCCTGTTCCGGTATGTACACAGCCAACAGTATGAACTGTCTGACAGAGGTACTTGGTATGGGACTTCGCGGAAACGGAACCATTCCGGCGGTTTACTCCCAGAGACTCCGCCTTGCAAAACATGCGGGAATGGCTGTCATGGACATGATCGAGAAAAATATCCGCCCCAGGGATATCATGACAAAAGAAGCGTTCGAGAACGCCCTGACTATGGATATGGCTCTTGGATGTTCCACAAATACCATGCTTCATATTCCGGCGATTGCTCATGAGGTCGGTTTTGATTTTGATATCGAGATGGCCAACCGCATCAGTGAGAAGACACCGAACCTCTGTCACCTGGCACCGGCAGGTCCTACATATATGGAGGATCTCAATGAGGCCGGCGGTATCTATGCGGTAATGAATGAGATTTCCAAGCTTGGCCTTCTGAATCTGGACTGCATGACTGTTACCGGAAAGACTGTAGGCGAGAATATCAAGAATGCCATCAACCTCAATCCGGAAGTTATCCGTCCGGTGGATGAGCCGTACATGAAGACCGGCGGTCTTGCTGTTCTGAAAGGAAACCTGGCCCCGAGAGGCTGTGTTGTAAAGAGATCCGCGGTTGTTCCGGAAATGATGGTTCACGAGGGACCGGCCAGAGTATTTGAGTCTGAGGAAGAGGCAATTGCAGCAATCAAGGGCGGAAAAATCGTTGCAGGTGACGTTGTTGTCATCCGCTATGAGGGACCCAAAGGCGGCCCCGGCATGAGAGAGATGCTGAACCCCACATCCGCCATCGCAGGTATGGGACTTGGAAGCAGCGTTGCGCTGATCACAGACGGCCGTTTCTCCGGCGCTTCCAGAGGAGCTTCGATTGGACATGTAAGTCCGGAGGCAGCTCTTGGCGGACCGATTGCCTTTGTGCATGAGGGTGATATCATCCGTATCAACATCCCTGAGTACAAGATTGAGCTGAAAGTAAGCGATGAAGAGCTGGCGAAGAGAAAAGAAGGCTGGACGCCGAAGGAGAAGAATGTCAGCGGCTATCTTGCAAGATACGCAAAGCTTGTAACAAGCGCGGACAGAGGCGCTATTCTTCACAGCCCGGAAAACGACTGAGAACTATTACAGGTTCGCAAATGAGCCGCGCAGGAAACCGGTTCTTTGCGAACACTACATCAATGAGAAACAGAAAAGAGGAAATACAATGAAACTCAATGGATCACAGATCATCATCGAGTGTCTGAAGGAACAGGGGGTAGATACTGTCTTCGGATATCCGGGCGGAGCGATCCTGAACTTATATGACGAGATCTACAAACATCCGGAACTCAAACACGTACTTACATCCCATGAGCAGGGTGCGTCTCATGCTGCAGACGGTTATGCCCGTGCCACCGGCAAGGTAGGCGTCTGTCTGGCCACCAGCGGACCGGGAGCCACAAACCTGGTAACCGGAATTGCCACAGCCTATATGGATTCTGTTCCGATGGTTGCCATCACCGCGAACGTCGGAACGCCGTATCTTGGAAAAGACAGTTTCCAGGAGGTGGATATTGCCGGAATCACCATGCCCATCACCAAGTACAGCACCATCGTCAAGGACGTGAAGAAACTTGCGGACACCATCCGTCGCGCTTTCGCCATCGCCAGAAGCGGAAGACCCGGACCGGTGCTTGTGGATGTCACCAAAGATGTGACAGCGGCTATGTGTGATTACATAAAGCAGGAACCGAAGAAGGAGCTTCCTGTCACCGATACCATCACAGAAGAAGATCTGACCTGTGCCCTGAAGATGATCAACAAGTCGAAGCGTCCGTACCTCTTCGTGGGTGGCGGTGCTGCGATCTCCGGAGCGCAGGAGGAAGTACTGGAGCTTGCTCACAAACTGCAGGCGCCGGTTTGCGATACCCTTATGGGAAAGGGAACCTTCCCCGGCACCGACGAATACTATATGGGTATGCTTGGTATGCACGGCACCAAGGGAGCGAACCTTCTTGTCGGAGAGTGTGATCTTCTCATTGTTCTTGGAGCCAGATTCTCGGATCGCGACGTCGGAAGTCCAAAGACCTTCGCGAAACAGGCGAAGATCCTGCAGATTGACGTGGATCCGGCAGAGATCAATAAGAACGTTGTGGTTGACGCAAAAATCAGCGGCGATCTCCGGGAAGTATTGAAGAGACTTCTTCCCGAAATTCAGGAGAAAAATAACGAAGACTGGGTTGCTGAGATGAAGGCAAAGCAGGAACTTGTCAATGACGTGGTTCCGGAGAATGTCCTCACGGGTCCCTATGTAATAGAAAAAGTCTATGAGGTGACAAAGGGAGACGCCCTGATCTGTACAGACGTCGGACAGCATCAGATGTGGACGGCTCAGTATTATAAATTCAAAGATCCCAGACAGCTTCTAACATCCGGAGGACTGGGAACCATGGGCTACGGCCTCGGTGCTGCTATCGGAGCGAAATGCGGACGTCCGGAGAAGACCGTCATCAATATCGCCGGCGACGGCTGCTTCCGTATGAATATGAATGAGGTGGCCACAGCTACCAGAAGCAACATTCCGGTGATCGAGATTGTCATCAACAATCACGTACTGGGAATGGTTCGCCAGTGGCAGACACTGTTCTACGGACAGCGTTATTCCAACACGGTTCTCGAGGACAAGGTTGACTTTGTCAAGGTTGCGGAGTCGATGGGAGCGAAGGGCGTACGTGTCACAAAGCCGGAGGAATTCGCGCCTGCACTGGAGGCAGCCATTGCATCCGGAGAGCCGACCGTGATCGAGTGTGTAGTGGCTTCCGATGACAAGGTATCTCCGATGATCCCGGCGGGAATGCCAAACAACAAGATCTACGACCAGGAAGATATGAAAAACTGGAAGAACTGAGAACGGATTCACATATCATATAACTGAAATTTAAAGGCGATATAAAAGATATTTAATTATAAATATGCATATATGCGCATGTTTAATGCATAGAGGCAGTGCGCACGTGACACAAAAACTTGTAACATACTTGTGCGAAAACGTGTGACCACTGCCTTTTTTGCTGGAATAAAGGGCAACTTTCACAAGAAAAGATAGTGAATATTATGCATGAACGATGGCTTTTTTAATTGTGCGTAAGTAGACCTAATGCGTTGACAAAAAAATATCAAAAGCGTAGAATGTTGAATTGTTATTAGAATATTTATTTTATGCAGGAGGAACATAAAAATGGGAAGAGTATATAATTTTTCGGCCGGACCGGCTGTGCTCCCGGAGGAGGTACTTCGTGAGGCACAGGAGGAGATGATGGATTATCGCGGATGCGGAATGTCCGTAAACGAGATGTCTCATCGCTCCAAAATGTTTGACGATATCATCAATGAGGCAGAGGCTGATTTCCGTGAGCTCGTTGGAGTTCCGGAGAACTACAAAGTCCTTTTCCTTCAGGGAGGCGCATCTCTTCAGTTCGCGCAGATCCCGATGAACCTTATGAAAAACCGTGTGGCTGACTACATCATCACAGGTCAGTGGGCTAAGAAGGCATGGCAGGAGGCAAAGATCTTCGGTGACGCGAGAGCAATCGCATCTTCTGAGGACAAGACATTCTCCTACATTCCGGATTGTTCCGATCTGCCGATCGATGAGGATGCCGACTACGTCTATATCTGTGAGAACAACACAATCTATGGTACAGAGTACCACAAGCTTCCGAATACAAAAGGTAAACTTCTGGTCGCTGACGTTTCCTCCAACTTCCTGTCACGACCGATCGATGTTGAGAAGTACGGAATCGTATACGGTGGCGTACAGAAGAACGTAGGACCGGCCGGCCTCGTAATCTCCTGTATCCGCGAGGATCTCATCACAGACGATGTTCTTGAGGGAACACCTACGATGATGAAATTCAAGACACAGGCAGACGCAAAGTCTCTCTACAACACACCGAACTGCTGGGCAATCTACATGTGCGGCAAAGTCTTCAAATGGCTGAAGGCAAACGGCGGTCTTGAGGCTATGAACGCAAAGAACGAGAAGAAGGCAGCCCTTCTTTACGATTACCTTGATCAGTCCAAACTCTTCAGCGGCACTGTACGCAAAGAGGATCGTTCGCTGATGAACGTTCCTTTTGTAACAGGCAACAAGGATCTTGACGCGAAGTTCGTTGCACAGGCAAAAGAGGCAGGACTTGAGAACCTGAAAGGACATCGTACCGTCGGCGGTATGAGAGCGTCCATCTACAACGCTATGCCTTACGAAGGCGTTGAGGCTCTCGTGAAATTCATGACTGAGTTTGAGAAGGAGAATCTGTAATGTTTCAGTACCATTGCTTAAATAATATATCCAAGATCGGTCTTCAGAGATTCGATGAGAAGTACACGGAGACTGACAATGCGGCAAATGCTGACGCGATTCTTGTAAGAAGCGCGAAGATGCATGATATGGAGCTTGCAGACAAGCTCCTGGCAGTAGCCCGTGCAGGCGCCGGCGTAAACAATATCCCGCTGGACAAGTGCGCTGACAGGGGTATCGTAGTATTCAACACACCGGGTGCAAACGCAAATGCAGTAAAAGAGCTGGTTCTCGCATCCATGCTCCTTGCATCCCGTGACATCATCGGCGGTGTAGAGTGGGTAAAAGAGAATGCGGCAGATCCGGAAGTCGGAAAGCTCGCCGAGAAGGCAAAGAGCAAATTCGCCGGAAATGAGATCGCAGGAAAGAAGCTGGGTATCATCGGCCTTGGAGCCATTGGCCAGCTGGTAGCAAACGCAGCGACACACCTGGGTATGGAAGTATACGGCTATGATCCGTTCATTTCCGTAGATGCTGCATGGAACCTCTCCAGAAGCATTCATCACATCCAGGATGTAAACGATATCTACAAAAACTGTGACTTCATCACTGTTCACGTACCTGCGCTTGACAGCACAAAGGGCATGATCAGCAAAGAAGCCATCAATATGATGAAAGACGGCGTTGTTCTCATGAACTACGCAAGAGACGTACTGGTTGATGAGGACGCTCTTGTAGAGGCACTCAAAGCCGGAAAAGTAAAGAAATACATGACAGACTTCGCGAACCCGACAGTTGTCAATGTTCCGAATGTCATCATTACACCTCATCTCGGAGCTTCTACAGAAGAGGCAGAGGACAACTGCGCAGAGATGGCAGTAAAGCAGATCCGTGACTTCCTTGAGAACGGAAACATCAAGAACTCCGTAAACTATCCGAACATGGACAACGGAGTCTGCACAGATGCGGCACGTATCACCATCTGCCACAAGAACGTGAAAGATATGATCCGCCAGTTCGGTAGCATCCTCAGCGATGAGGGAATGAACATCGCCAACATGGCAAACAAGAGCCGCGGCGACTATGCATACACCGTGATCGACCTTGAGACACCGGTCAACGACAAGATCATGACAAGAATCGAGTCCGTAGAGGGCGTGCTCAGAGCGAGAATCATCAAGTAAATAGGTTGTCATATGAAATGGGAAGGGACGAAGCTGACGCTTCGTCCTTTTTTCTCGGCTCAATAGAAAAATATTTGATTCAACTGTGCTTGGCCGCGTCTGTGTCAGAGCATACACGCAAACACGTCGCTCTCGTCCTTAGCGCTCCGCCGCCTATTGCGGGGTGCTCCCGCAAAAAGCTCAACCGCTTTGTTCTCATGCCCTTCGGGCGATGTACAAAGCGGTCTCAGACATTGCTCACGCACCCGCGCTATGCTCGCGCTTCGTCCTCCGCCTCCAAGTGTTCGCTTTGCATGACTCTGGCACGGTCGTGGCCATAGTATTTTGACACTAGATAGATCGGTTTTTGTGATGCCGAGGTTCGGTGCGCAACTTGCGCACTTTGTCTGAATAGTATATAATTTCAGAAGAATTGCTCGAAAAACAGCAATATTTAAAATAAAAATGAGAAAGGCAGGAACATACATGGTTACGATTCGCCCGTTTAAGGCTCTCAAACCCAGAAGAGATTTGGTACCGGAGGTAGCTGCGCTGCCCTACGATGTATATAACAGAGAAGAGGCAAGAGAAGTGGTGGATGCCAATCCGCATTCTTTCCTCGCCATCGACAGATCCGAGACTCAGTTTGCTCCGGACTATGATATGTATTCACCGGAGGTCTATCGCAAAGCGGACGAGATGATCCGTCAGTGGACAGAGGAGGGGATCTTCGTTGAAGATGAGCAGCCTTGCTACTATCTCTGGGAGCTCACTATGAACGGCCGTTCCCAGACGGGTCTGGTGGCCTGCTCTTCGGTGGATGACTACCTGAATGGCATTGTGAAGAAACATGAGAATACCAGAAAAGACAAAGAAGCGGATCGTACGAATCATGTAGACGTGACTAGCGCTCAGACGGGTCCGATTTTCCTGGCCTATAGAAATAATGAGGATATCCGTTCCGGAGTTGAAGCTGTCAAAGGCTCTGCGCCGATGCTGGATTATGTTGCCGAGGATGAGGTTCAGCACAGAGTCTGGAAGATCGCGGATCCGGAGGAAGTAACGAAGATCACAGAGGCCTTCGCAGGTCTTGCCAATACCTATATTGCCGACGGACACCACCGTGCCGCTTCTGCGGTATCTGTATCCCAGATGCGCAGAAAAGAGCATCCGGATTACACCGGTGAGGAGGAGTTCAACTACTTCCTTTCCGTATTGTTCCCGGACAATGAGCTGGAGATCATGGATTACAACCGGGTAATCAAGGATCTGAACAACATGACACCAGCAGAGGTACTCGACAAAATTGCTGCTGTATATACGGTGGAAGAGGCGCCTGTAGCTCCCTACCGTCC
>JAIKXQ010000040.1 GCA_024684035.1 Eubacterium sp.
GAGGCTTATCAAGAACAAAACGGTTCTTATCATTGCCCATCGTATGAGAACCATTGCAAAGGCGGATAAGATCGTGGTCCTTAAGGACGGTGTGGTAGCAGAGCAGGGCAGTCCCGCGGAACTTTCGGCCAACGACAGTATTTACAGCCGTATGACCAAACAGCAACTCATTTCGCAGAACTGGAAAATGTAAGATCGTTATCCATAAAAAACAATTTAGACGTTTTTTTAAAACATTCGATTGCATTCAGACGGTCAACGTGAGAGTCATTATAGATTCTCCTGTATGAATTTGCGTGTTCAACATTTTCAAGCAACCCGATCTTTTCATAATAACGGATAGTGGAAGCGGGCAGGTCAAATTATCATGCGTTTTGCTCAGGTTGCCGTAAGAGTCTGGGGATGCAGCATGGACTTTGAGAACCCTGAAGTTACGGCACTCGAGGGAATAAATGCTTTTCGGAACTTCCTTATCTCTATTGGAATGCCCCGTAACTTCGCCGAACTTGGTGCCAAAGAGGAGGATATACCCACTCTTGTACAAAATCTTTGCTATGGAAACGGGCGCGATGGTAAGATCGGAGGTTTCGTATCCCTGACAAAGAGTGACTGTGAAGAGATCTATAAGATGATGGTATGAATGGAGGTGTTTTTTGATGAACGAGACATTAAAGGTATGGGGTTAGTGGAACGATGTTTTGATCTGAGCTAGGAATTTTTCGGATATAGGTGTAAAGGATGGGAATTTGTGCCAGATCAAGTATAGCTCAGATGTCTGCTTCGGAGATAATGGACGAAATGCTCTGCAGAAGGAACAAGGAGAGCAAAAGCACTTTACGAAGCCGGAGATATGGATGGGCTCGTAAAGTATCTTCGAAAATGTCGATGTGATCTGGTGGAGGAAATGCACGACAGTCAGAGGAAGGTTGATAGGATGGACTATCTGATCAGGCAGACACAAAAAGAAGCGGATAAACAGTGATAAGAAAACGGAGGATGAAATCATGATCAAAAAGGAAGAACTGACACTTGTAACCGAATGGGACAAAACATTTCCTAAGAGCGATAAGGTAGATCACAGTAAAGTGACCTTTGTGAACCGCTACGGCATCACACTTGCAGCAGATATGTATGTTCCCAAAGATAAAGAGGGCAGACTTCCGGCAATCGCAGTATGCGGTCCTTTTGGTGCGGTAAAGGAACAATGCAGCGGATTGTATGCTCAGACCATGGCCGAGAGGGGATTTCTTACAATAGCTTTTGATCCTTCCTTTACGGGTGAAAGTGGCGGTAATGTAAGATATATGGCTTCTCCGGATATCAATACGGAAGATTTCATGGCTTCAGTGGACTTCCTTTCCCTGAACGATAAGGTTGATCCTGAGAGAATCGGTATTCTCGGAATCTGCGGATGGGGCGGAATGGCTATCAATACAGCAGCCCTTGATACAAGAGTAAAGGCAACTGTGGCATCTACCATGTATGACATGACTAGAGTAAATGCGAATGGTTATTTTGACAGTGAAGATAGCGAGGAAGCACGCTATGAGAAGAAGAAAGCCATGTGTGCTCAGAGGCTGGAGGATCTTAAGACTGGTGATTATAAGCTTGGCGGAGGAGTTGTTGATCCGCTTCCGGAGGATGCCCCTTTCTTTGTAAAGGACTATCACAGCTATTACAAGACCAAACGTGGATATCATGAAAGAAGCCTTAACTCTAACGGAGGCTGGAATGTGACCGGATGTGAGTCCTTCGTAAATCAGCCAATCCTTAAATATTCAAATGAGATCAGAAGTGCAGTGCTTCTTATCCACGGAGAAAAGGCTCATTCGTGCTATTTCTCAAAGGATGCCTATGCTGATATGACAAAGGACAGCAAGTATTCGGATAATAAGGAACTCATGATCATTCCTGGTGCCGTACACACAGATCTGTATGACGGCGGAGACAAGGATTATATTCCGTTCGATAAGATAGAAAGTTTTATGAGTGAGCATCTTAAATAGACCTGGATTATTCATAGCTTCCAAAACCACCTCTGCTCGGAAGATAATACTTTTTTACCAATCTCCTTCGGGCATCGATCCGTGAAACAGTGTTTAAAATACCCATAGAGGACCTCGTCTTTCTGGTTTGATTTGACTTCGCACCTAAATTTTACCAGGGGATCTGGTCCTTTTTCTATTCACTTGAAAGATGAAAGCAGAAAAACGAAAGCAGAAAAATCTGTAACAGTAGTATCCATGCGGGTTTCACCCGCATTCACCAAACTTCGGTGAATAATTCAGGATTATAGACAATTTACCCCGTATACTCCCACTCACGAAAGCCTGCAGATTTTGCCGACTGATAAACCGGAAGAACAATTTCCGACAGCCTGCTTTCAAATTCTCCCCGAGACAGATTCGGTGCATATAGCCTTCCTTCCACCGTTTGTGAATTCAGATGCTTCCGCTTCACTTTATCGAATTCCCTGTGAATCCCCTCATGTTTCCACATCAACTGATAGGACAGGTATTCAAGATCTGACAGCTTCTTAAAGTACACATCCCACTTCGGCAGGTGATTACTCTTCGCAGAATTGATACTCTTTGTTGTCGGATGAAGATTCCAGATTTCATCATTGGCAACATAAGACCACGGCACAAAATGATCAATAGAAATATCCGTTTCCGTTAATGCTCCGTTTCCGTAAATTTCCACGACAGGTTGAACGGTCATGATCATTTTCCAATACTTCTGGATATCAACCAGCTTCCGTTCCTGCGGAGGATACAGTTTGTCGATCACACCCGGAACGTTCGGATTTCTTCGCTGAAGATATTCCACAAGATTGTATTTCAGCCAGCCTTTGATGATAATCTGATTGCGAACAATGTACTCACTCCACTTTTCATCGAAATGAATTCTTGTGTTGAGTCCGTCAAGCAGATCGAATTTGTAGATCAAGCGACAATACGCATTGATTCGCTCAATCAACAGCTTCTTGCCCCCCTTCCAATCAGCCGTCGAAAAATCCAGAAAGGGAGCTTGCAGACGATACGGTACATTTTCCGTGAGCGTCCGCTTATATCGCAATACCTCGGGATCCTGACAATTCCGAATATACTCCAGTAACACCGCTTTATCCTCCGATGGCTTGAAACCGGAGATTTCCACCAGACGATCAACCGCAAACTCCAGATTATCCCTCGGACCAAGATTCAGGTGATACTCCGCCACCATATACCAGGCATCCGTGATCATCTCATCGATAATCTCCTCGTAGGTGGCAGATGTTCGACCGGCAAGAATCTTCTCTATAATCACCTGGAACCAGAACATCTTATAACACTCACTGGTGTTATCGAAGAGATGCCCAAAATATTCAATTTTCAGCTCATCTGATTCCGGTAGAATAAGATTCATCGTTTACCTCCGTCGAACTATATCCCTCTCACGCGTCAGCGTCCTCTTCCATCGTCTCCAGTAAAAAGCTCACCGGACGGAAACCATCATTGCAGGAAATCATCGCAGATTTCGGATTCTTCATCCAACCATCGTAAAAATTCTCGCCGACGTGTGCCAATGTCATGACGAAAGGTGAAACAGTGTCCCATGCACTGAGACAGAAATCCTCCGGCCGCTCCCAGCCGTTGCAAATATATGTCTGCTCCAACTGCATAGAACAGGCATGCTCTATGGGGTTTTCGTATCGCTCCATAAGATCGTCATAGCGGGCGATTTTTTTGACTGTTATCCTTACCTTCTTCATACGCTTTCACCTTCAAGAGCTCATGTCGAACAATTGTATTTGTATGTCCATGCATGGTTATTTGCCAGGGCCACTATAATCAGCGTATTTCTAACCATATGCAAACACACTTACAATTGTATACCGATAGACAACCGGGATCAATGGTAACGCCGAATATTATCGAGATGTGATCGCAGAAGAAACCCGGCCTCCCTGTTCTTCAATTTCAAGCTTTCATTTGCGAAGGGGTAAAAAAAACTTACACGGAAAGATTTTTTCTGCTATAATCCCCAATTGCTGATATAAAAAAAATGAAGATTTCAAGGTATTATTGGAAACGCACATCCCGGCCGGGTGATAACGAACAACACGGAGGTCTTCCCAATTTAAGAAAGAGAGGAACCCATTATGTTACCACAGAGCAAATTACAGGATGTGTTTTTTACTGCCTTCATGGCATTCGTCATGGTCTATGCCATGATCTGTTACAACATTTCACTTAATGTTGGCGGCCTTCAGAATTTTGTTTTTCTGGCTGCTTTTAAAGAAATGATCATAATGTGGCCGATTGCTGTCGTGCTTGAGTTGTTGTTTGTCGGAAAATTGGCTCAGAAGCTTGCTTTCAGATTTGTGACACCGGGCAGGAATCCTATGATCCTGATCATACTTGGTATTTCTGCAATGTCGGTATGCCTTATGTGCCCACTTATGAGCCTCGCTGCAACAATTCTTTTCAAAAACGCGGGCAGCGAGTTTGTAGCAGTATGGCTCCAGACAACGGCGTTCAATTTCCCAATGGCTCTTTTCTGGCAGATCTTTTTCGCAGGTCCACTCGTAAGAAATGTTTTCGGACTTTTCATGAGGACTCTTGGCAAGAGAAAAGAGAAGAATACTTCTGCACTGTAAAAAAATGCCAGTGACTGATCGCGTGTCAGTCTCCGGCTATGTAATGGTCAGTGTTCAGTTTTATAATCCATATGCAGCGATTCCTGCAGTTGCAGAAAGAAGAGGATCCGGAACCTTAAACGGCGGAACCGTCATCGTAAACGGAGAAAAGATCAAAGAACTTCCCAATCAGGTATTCGGCGGCCGCCGGAAGGTCCTACAATGGCTGTTGTTGTTTTTTCTTTAATGTCCAGGGTCATATCATCGATAATGGTCTTGTCGTCATACGCAAAACTCACATGTTCCAAATTTCTCTGTAACCTCGCCGAAGATTGCCTGCATTTTCATGGTTTCCTTCTTCCTATTCGCTGCCGACCCGGGAGCCGAACAGAAACTGCCCTGATATGCCGCAGATTATGCGTGTCTTGTTTCCAGCACTTTCCACCGGCATACATAATATTCCGCCACCCCGATCAGTAGATACAGGGAGACCCCAAGAACTCCAAGGGCTATCACGCCTGCGTACATGCGCTCATAATCCCGGGCGTCCATGCTCTTTGTAATAAAGTAGCCTATTCCACTCGTAGCCGCAAAGTTCTCTGTGATAAAAAGCATGGCAGTGGATATACCTATGGAACTCCTCACGGAAGTGAGGATATCCGGCATACAGCCGGGAATGACCAGATGCCGCAAAAACTGTAGTTCCGAAGCATCCAGGGACTTCATGGAGTCGTATAAAGTATCCGGCAGTTTTTTTGCGGAATCTCTGATCACAATGGTGAGCTGAAAAAAGAGGACCAGCGCGATCAGAAAGATCTTTGGCAGATCTCCAATTCCCATAACAACCACAATGACCGGAAGAAACACAACCTTAGGTATGGGATATAACAGATTAAACAACTGCCCGGCAACGTGATCCACTTTTTTTTTCGTTCCGAGAAGCAATCCTGCCGGTACAGAAAAGAGAAGCCCCAGAAGCGTTCCCAGAATGATCCGATAAAAACTTGCCGCTATATGATCCCAGATAACGCCATCAATCATCAACTCTGCCAACGTTTTTACCGAGTCTGATACCCCGGGAAAAAAAGGTCGTTGAAGCGCTCTGCTGGCTAGTTCCCATAAAATGAGTACCATGGGCAATGCTGCTATTTTCCTGATTTTACTCAACATATCTTCACATCTCCATATAGGGAGGCCTTTACATCTGCCATTGTCCTGCGGAAAATATCCGTCTTCACGTTATTGTTTCTCCCGGCCTGATTATGGATCACAGACCGGATTCTCTTCCCTCCGGGATCAAACACAGCGATCCTGTCTCCAAACAGAACAGCTTCCTCCACGTCGTGTGTCACCATGACCGATGTGACTTTTTTTTCATGAAATCTGTTGATCACTTTCTTCCTCAATTCCGTCCGCAAGAGCGGATCCAGGGCTGAGAATGGTTCATCCAGCAATACTAGTCCATACTCCCCGATCAGCGCTCTTCCGATCGCCGTCCGCTGCTTCTGGCCCCCCGAGAGTTGGCAGGGGTATCTCTTCGCAAGATTGTCTATCTGAAGCAATTTCATAATCTCGGAAGTCTTTTCTCTGCGGTCTTTCTCATGACGAATCTGCAGAGGAAGCATAATATTCTCTTCTACCGTTTTCCACGGAAACAGACCGTAATCCTGAAAAACAAAGGCTGAATTGGCTAACGACCCTCTCACCCTCCCCAGATCATTCCTTACACTTCCACGGGATGGCTTCTTTAATCCCGCAATGATCTTGATCAACGTAGTCTTTCCGCTCCCAGAACTTCCCACGATGGAGAGACATTCCCCGTCCTTGATCTTGAGATTGATATCGCGAAGGATGTTTCTTGTTCCGTCTCCGTCCACACAATCAAGTCCTACTCCCTGCAATTCTACCATTCTATGATTCTCCCGTGATAAAGGTAGAGTCCACCAGGTCGTCGTAACCATATACCGTATCAATGAGTCCCTTTTTCTTCAACCAGGTGACAACATCATCGACTTCTTCGCTTTTCGGGACTGTGTTTACCGCATATCTGGGAACCTCATAGCTTTCTTTCAGGTTCTCCGGAACATTTGCCTTCTCAAGTACCAGTTGTCTGTAATCCTCCGGTCGATCGTTCAACATTCGCGCCGCTTCATCATAGGCACTGCAGAATAACTCTACAGCTTCTCTGTTCTTACTGATCAATTGTTCATCCGCCACGATTACCGTGATAGATACATTCTGCTTCAGCTTTGTGTCGTCAATAACGGTTTTTGCTCCATTCTTCTCCGCCATAAGCCCCAAAGGATCCGGCAATATAGCCGCGTCAACGTCTTTTCCCTCCATCATGGTCTCATAGCGCAGAGAAAGACTGGGAATGCTGACTTTATGGATATCATTTTCATCGATTCCCAATTCCTTCAGATAGGAATCCACCTGATACTCCATCCCTGTATTCTCAGAAATGGCTACGTTGGCCCCCTTCAGATCCTCCGGGGTTTCCGCCTTCGAGTTCGGTGACGCTGCTATGATAAATCTTCCTTCTGCAGCCGTTTCTCCCAGCGCAGTCCGGATCGTCTTCGTGTTCTTTCCGCCCTTTCTCAGCAGTCCTTCCACGATCATATCTGTCATTACGATATCTACGCCACCTGCCTCAAAGGCCTTCGAGAGCTCCGACGCACTTCCGAATTCTACCAGCTCAACCGCCAGTCCCTCTTTTTCAAACAGCTTTTCTTTTTCCGCAGTATACAGCACAGCGGAATCCGCCACCTGCATAACTCCAACGGTCAGGCTTTTTCCCTGCTCCGCGACCGATGCTGACGCAGCGACACCGCTTTCCTTCTGCCCGGCGTTGCCGCAACCGGCAAATACTGTCAGTACCATACAGACAATGATTGATAAAATACCTGCTTTTGATTTCAAAATTATCTCCCTCTTCATATATGATCGATTACTTCTTTGTTTTCTTCTGTCACTGGAATATCCTTTTCGATGCTGCCGTCTCTTAGTACGATCAGCCGGCTGCAGCAATCCGCCATAAGTTCCCTGTCATGAGTGACTACCAGAATGATCTTTCCCTTTGCCGCAAGTCTTCGGAGCAAGGCCCCCACTCTTCTCATGCTTTCATAGTCCAGACCGCTGGTAGGTTCATCAAACACAATTACCTGTTTATCCGA
Source organism: Eubacterium sp. (assembly GCA_024684035.1). Lineage (GTDB taxonomy): Bacteria > Bacillota > Clostridia > Lachnospirales > Lachnospiraceae > Bilifractor. The sequence continues at coordinate 7,795 of JAIKXQ010000040.1, forward strand.
CAAAACACTGACTGCAACCGCAAGCCGCTGCTTCTGTCCTCCCGACAGGAGATGAGGGTGCATCTCCTTCCTGTCATAGATTTCAAGTTCCTTAAGAACCTCCCTGACACTTTCCTGCGAGATATCCTCCAGACCAAAGGTACACTCGGCCTCAACACTTTCCGCGAAGAGCTGATAGTTAACATCCTGCATGACCATATAGGACATTCGCTGTCTCTCTTTGGGTTTTACGATCCTTTCGTTGAACCGTATCTCCCCTCCCGCTTTCTTCTGAAGCCCGCAAAGCGTCCTCACGAAGGTGGTTTTTCCCTCTCCATTTCTTCCGGTGATCGCAATGATCTCTCCACCGGATGCTTTCAGATTAATTCCCCGAAAGACAGGACTTTTCCTATACGCAGCCGAGAGATCTCTGATCGTGAGAACCGCCTCCGACTCCTGCTGTTCTTTTGCCTCCGACGGGTATCTGACGTTTGCCAGATCTGTCGTCCTTAGTCCCATCTTCGCCAGCTGTGTTCCCGGCAGTTTTAAAAATTCTTCCCTGCTGTACTCCCGATGAATTTCTCCATCCTTCATGTAGATCACTCTGTCCACGATATCCATCAGATAATAGATCCTGTGCTCTGTGATCACCAACGTCTTTCCTTCTGCTTTCACCGTCTTGAGATTTTCACCAAGACGTTCAATGGCCTCCACATCCAGATTTGAGGATGGTTCGTCCAGAAGAAATAGTTCCGGTTTCACCGCATAGGCGCTGGCAAAGGCAATTCTCTGCTTTTCTCCCCCCGATAGCTCAAAGATGTTCCTGCCTGTGAGATCCTCCAGTTTCAGTGTGGTGACCACCTCTTGCAGTCTTTCTTTGATCTGTTTCTGTGGAACGGCCATATTTTCCAGCCCAAAGACGATTTCGCTGTCCGTATCAACATTAAAAAACTGTGTCTTTGGATTCTGAAAAACGCAGCCTACGTCCTCCGCAATCTTGTAGGATGGAGTACGACATACATCCCGTCCATTCACCCTGACTGTTCCCTCTATTTCTCCTTTGAAAAAATTCGGCACCAGTCCGTTGAACGTCCGGATCAGCGTCGTTTTGCCGGAACCGGAGGGACCACACAAAAGCACACATTCCCCTCTCCGGATATGCAGATTTATATTCCGGATTCCCGGGCTCTTTCCGGACGAATACCGGAATGAAAGCCCTTCTGCTCTGATCAACTCTCTTACCCTCCCAATATCAGTCCTGCAATGAAGTACCCGATAAACAGCAGAAGTATCAGTACATCGCGAATTTTCATCTCTGTATCCTGAAGACAAGTCCTCTGTATGGGATTCTCTATTCCTCTGGCAATGGCTGCAATAGACAATTCATCTGTTGCCTCTGACGCAGTCATCATGAGCGGAACATACATGCATTCGACATACATCATCGGCTTCCGGATCCTGCCGAGAATCCCCTTGTTGAGATCCCGCACTTTCATCGCGTCTTTGATATATCTCCAATCCTCCTTCACCGTTGGAATATAACGAAGCATGATAGCCAGCGGAATCAACAGCTTTCTGGTCACCCGCATCTTTGTGAGGGCGCAGAGAAATTCGCTGACTCCTGTGGTTGATATGACTATGGAAGACATCATCGCGCAGGGATAGACCTTGGAAAAGAGGCCTCCCCACGCCATGAGCATCACATATGCTGTTCCGGTTCCGTTTATCATCATCTTGTAAGTAACAAGATAAAAAACGAGATAGATCACACAGGAAACAAGAACTCTGTATATCCTTCTGCTCAGCACACCGAACAGTGCTATCACAGCAATCAGTCCCAACTCTGTCTCTATGGATGACGCCGTCATAGCGATTGCGACTGTTGTCAGTATGAGAAAAATCTTCGTTCTCGGGTCAAATCTTATGAACGCTTCACCTTTCATGCCGTGATACCGGCTTTTTCAAAGTGTTTTCTGAGCAGTTTACTTCCCACAAATCCACTGAGCGCTCCGATCACAATGGTTCCGATAATCATGATGATCAGCGTCTTGTATGTTCCTGCAGCCTTAAAAGTTGACAGATACTCCGAGGATGTTCCCTTATCTGCCATGGTCTTCAGCCAGCCTGCGGGATTGATGTAAAAGGCCACATATGTTCCAACTCCTCCAAAGGAGAAGATGATATAGGAAATGATATTTCTCTTTACACTCTTATACTTTTTCGTGGCGGCGACAAGGTCCGCGATCACGGAGCAGACAATGTAACTGATAACCATTCCGATGTGCATTCCCGTGACCAGACAGAACAATGCCAGCAGCGCTCCCGCGATATAGATCGGGCCTCTCTTCGGAACCTTGGCAAGCATGAGAAGATATACCGGACCAGCCAGCAATGCGCATCCTACGGAATAATAGAATGTCAATGTCGGGATCATCATAAGAGGACCACCGCTGATGTTGATACATATAAAGATCAATGCTGAAAAAATACCGGATGTAATAAGGTCTTTCACTGTTAACTTGGATTCGTTCATTTTGTTTTTCTCCTTTTTTATAATCTTTCTATAATATCTGCCGCTTCCTGTACACCGCCGTCTCTTTTGAGCCTTGCCGATGCAGCTTCTGCGTTTCGCCTGTATTTCGGATCTTCCAGTTCTCTGAATCTCTCCACCAGACGATCCGTTGTTGCTTCACCGGCAAACACATTGATGTGCTCCGGTCCAAACCCCAGATAATGGATCTGAGATCCCCAGAAATTCTGGTCAGCGCCAAAGGACATGACAAGAGTTGGCTTCCCGGCCTTGATCCCCAAGTGGGTTGTTCCGCATCCACCGTGATGAACCACAGCCTTTACTCTGGGGAACAACCATCCAAAGGGGATATAATCCGAATAAAAGATATTCGGGTCATCCGTCCTGCGGAATTTTGCCCAGGATGAATTGAGTATCGCCCTCTGACCGGTCTTTTCCAGTGCGTCCATGATGCTCTTCTGAAGTTCGTCCATCTTGTCATACATCATGCTTCCGAATCCGATGTACAAGGGTGCCTCACCATCTTCAAGAAATCTCTGAAGCTCTTCCGATGGCGCATATGGTTCTTCTTCCTCCATCCATGGACCGGTGAGATGAATATGACTCTTCCACTTCGGATCTCTGGGGGCCAGCACATCGCTATACTGATAGAGCGTTGTCAGCCGTCGTCCTCTCATCTTTTTATAACTTGAGAACCTGCCCCAGCCCGAAAGCCCCAGCTCCTTTCGCCATTGTCTCGCCACATCCATGGTAGACGTATTCATAACGTAGGATCCTATTACATAATTCATCCAGCTTCCTATAGAATTTCTGGGTCTTGGGATTCCGAGGACGGAATACTGTTTTGTCGGATCCGATGGAAATACAAAGGTGCGTACGGCCTGAATGTTCATCTTCTCGGCAAAGTGATATGCCAGTGCTCCGAACTGCATGTAGATCACCAGATCCGTCCCATCCATGGCCGCCTTCATATTCTTGTACAGATTCGGGTGTGCCTTGAGAACTCTGGTGAGCCCGTTGCCACCGCTCTTCTTGCTGTCCCCTTCTCTCTTCATAAGAAGGATCCTCATCATTGTCCCGATCTCACCCTCGATCAGCTTGTAGGTCAGACCTGCTTGCTCAACCGTCTTCCTGTACTGTGGAAATGTGGCCACTGAATACCTGTGTCCCCTTCTCTGCAATTCCTTACCGAGAACAATGAAGGGCTCCACATCTCCGGTCGATCCCACTACTACCGAAGTGATATTCATTCCTCTGTCTCCTCCAGCATGCGAATCACCTTACATGGATTTCCGGCCGCCAGACAATGTGCAGGAATATCTCCCGTAACTACACTACCTGCTCCGATAAAGGCCCCGTCACCGATGGTAATTCCGCCGGGTTTTGACGCCAGCACGATTGTACCTGCGCCGAAAAAGACGTCGTTGCCGACCGTAATGGGATAACAATAATTCCATCCCTCCCGTCTTCTTTTCGGATCCATATCATGTCCGGATGTATAGAAGCCGCAATTCGGCCCGACCATAATATTGTCCCCGAAGGTAACTTTCGCCGCGTCGAAGATCGTCAGATTAAAATTTGACTGGAAGTTTTCACCACAGTAAGTATTGTATCCGTTGGAAAAATGCACCGGAGGCATCATGTTGATAAAGCCCTTTGCCTCTCCGAGTATCTGGTGGATCAGTTCCGTACGCTCTTTAAAATCTGTGACAAGATACGTGTTGTACTTATTCACCAGTGTCTGGGATGCCACAATGCACTCCAGAACCGACTTGTCGTCGTTAATATTGAATACGCCCTCTTTACATACTTTTTCCATTCTTTTCTTTCTTCCTTTCTTATCGTTCAGGAGTCCAAACCGCTCCTCCGGGGAATGAACCCCTCATATCCGGTGATGTCCCCATCAGATCCGGTTAACTGTTCATTGTTCTCCTACTGTCCTGTATGCCAAAAAAACGGTATACCCGAGCCTGTGATATGGACTGTCTTCCCCGGGCAGCGTACACACGTCATATCCTCTCCTTTTGAACAGCGATCTCCATTCTTCGACGGTGAGAAACCATCTGCCTTTTTCTTTTCTCCGGTCTGTGAATTTCTGCATCATAAACCCCTGGGATACGTCGATTTCCGGATGAGAATCTGTAGGTTCCGTCATCAACAGGATCCCGTCCTCCTCAAGCATGGAGAGAACGGTATCTATCGATCGCGGAATATCTCTTACTGCATTGAGTACTCCTGCCGCGATGATCATGTCGTATTTCCGTCTGTCTTCCTCTGTCGGCACTTGATCCAGATCCAGCACACCGGTTGTCACTTCCGGCCATTTCTTCTGTACACGATTCAAAAAGAACCTGGATACATCCGTGAATCTGTATTCAAAATCCATTCCCTTTATCCTGTCCATGACAGGGCCGGTAGTTGCTCCCACCCCGCCGCCGACTTCCAGGATTCTCTTCTTTCCTTCACGACATTTTCTGTACACGATCTCAGCTACCGTTCGGTTCATGTATCTGTTTATGGCTGTGTCTCCGTAGATCTTTTCCGCAACAGTGGTACTGCCTCCCGGAAAAAGGAGAAACATGGCGTTCATCTTTCCGTTTTCCAGCGCTTCCCTGTATTTCAGATGATCTCGAATGTATCCACAGGCTTCCGCCGGTATCATCCGATCCATCGGAGATTCTGACAACAACCTCCAGTTTTCACTGTCATCGATCCCTTTTATGGAATCGTCCACTGCTTTTTCCAGAAGTTCCTTGAACCTGTCGACGGTTTCATCTGTCACTTCCGGTTCTGCCGCGAAGCTTTTTACATCGTTCATTAATGTCCCTGGGTTTTCCATATACTCACTGCTAGTAAAGTTCTCAACGCAATACTAGATCTCTCCTTCCTCCCCATATTCCGGTATCCCTTCCTGAGTTGCCGGTATAACATTACAGAAAAACTCCTGCAGAGAAGCGCTTCCAAGCACCTTTTTCATAAGCCGCTCCGGATCGAGGAAATCCATGGCGCGACAGATGCCCAGGCTGTCCGGCTTCTCCAAAGCCTGCTTCAATGTCTGTTTCAGTACCAGAACATTCAGACTGTTGGAATCATCCATCCCAAGCTTACTTTTCACTTCCACAGATGCTCCTTCGCACTCACCGGTAAAGTAGCAGCCAATCTGACATTTGCTTCCGTATTTCTCCCGGTCTTTGCGGGAATGCTCACCCTCTTCTTCCTGACTGCGGATCACTGCACCTATCCTTGCTCTCAGCACATCCGGATTCTTGTCGCGGATATATTGCATAGTGATCTTCTGAATATCCATATCATTCTTTTTACATTCTTCACTTCTCATGTTTATCCAATGAGCTTCCGCAACCCGCAATTCTTCCGCTACAGTCCTGGTTTCTTCATTCATATAATCGGACCCTCGCAATCTGCCATCGAATCCGTCATAATGCCTCCCATCTTCTGTCACTTTTTTCAGGGTTCCGTCTGCATAATATGTATTTCCTCTGCCAAATCCGAAAACCGAACTCAGGATCAGATCAGTCACAGCACCAACGGTATTCTCATCGTTCATGTAAGCAACCATATCCATTCTCCGGATATTCTCTATTCCCGTCGCTGCGGCGATATATTTTGGATAAATCCCGGAAAGACCCGGAAAGCTGCCGGCTCCGATGATCCACTTTCGTTCCGGCGTCACCTTTTCTTTCAGAAGTTCTTCCGAGCCAAAGGGATCTATGTAAATAATGTTCTCCTCCTCCGCGCTCTTTGCCAGCGTCAGACTGTGGAGCCATGAGGCCGGCGCACAGTTTATCACCACGTCCAACCCCTTTATAAAAGCTCTCCGGTTATCTTCTTTTTCAATGTCCACCTGCCGATATTCCACGTCACGGCCGATGGTCTCCTCTAAGCTGTTTCGCCGGATATTCCTGCATCCAAGCCTTAGGAAGTATTTGTCCTTCAATTCCTCCGCCAGCGCCCGGCCGATTCTTCCGCTGCACCCCAGTATTCCAACTTTTTTCTTTTCTGTCTGCATTTCGATTCACTCACTCCCTCATAAGCTCCTCAAGACTCACCGGCCTTTCCAGGACCGTATCCAGTTTCTCATAGGGACCGATGAGGGTACCGATCTCATTCCAAAGTCGGCAGACACTTATCATATACTGGTTTTCCGCCGTCACAAATTTACCGTCCAGAATCTCTTTGTGAAATCTGTCAAGCGACTCCCGCATGCAATCCGGCCATAGATCATTGAATATATCCCCCAGGGTGCGGTCCATGGATCCTGTCACCGATTCGGTAACTCTGATCTTTGACATATCATTCCTCTCTCCCGGCTGCAACTCTTTCAGATCCTCGTGCAGAACAGGAATCCACAGAAGCTCCCCATGGGTATCTGTCAACATCAGCGTACCCATAGGGGTCCCGATCTGCAGACGATGGAACATCGTCAGATTACTTTCCTTCGCGCCAAGATCGATCTGATTATCTACCGTCAGCATGACGGGAATATCCCGGATCACTCCATTCAGGATCCGAAACCTTTGTTTCCTCTCGGTCCTGCAGGCTTCTAACGCGCAGCCGGAGAGCCCGCCCAGTGCCTTTCCCAGGATATCGAGCATCGGGAACAGGAGCTGAATACTGCACTCTGCCCGTATATAACTGATGGCATTCTCTTTTCTCAATTTTCCACAGATTTTAAGCATCTCCCGGATCCCTGAAAGATCCGGATAGAAGGTGTTCATACTGTACTTGCAGTTATTTGCATGTGCGATTCTGAGGCATTCCTGATAATCCTTCAGATGTACCGGCTGTTCCTGAATGACGTGGATTCCCCTCGCAAGCAGCTGCTTCGCAATTTCGGTTCCTCTGCCACCGATGATGGTGGATTTGACAACCACACATACCACATCTGTAATTTCCCCGGTTATCTCATTGATATCCGTATACAGGGGAACCTTGTATCTCTCCGCAGCTCTCCTGGATCCTTCTCCGCCTCTGCCCAGGATTCCCACAAGTTCGTATTGATCCGGAAGGAGCTTCAGTCCTTCCAGATAGTACCTGCCAAAAACCGCTCCGCATACAACTACTCTCAATCGTTTCACTGCCGGTCTCCTTTCCCGCTAAAAGGTTCCCCGGCGATCCGTTCTGCCACCCCGGCAACAACGGGTTCCTGCATACACGAATTGTGGTTTCCGGGGATCCGGATCTCCTCAAGATTCCCCAGTACCTTCTCTTTCCAGAATGTTCCTCCTTCACCCTGAAGCATCGGATAGAATACATCTCTGTCTTCCGTACAGTAGAGGTCCGATACATCACCGATGAAGATCTCGTTATACTCTGCGAGACTGTCAAAACAGATCCGGTTAATCTTGTAATTCGCCCGGAATTCCTCTTCCGTCATTCGGAATCCCGGATTATCCTTCACACTCTCATAGATCCTTCCCAGTCTCTCCTCCGGATGCGTGGAGAGTTTTTCTGTCAGAAGATGCCGGTCTGCAATGCAGGCTTCCCCCTGCATCTTCCGAAGCACCTCTTCGATCTCTCCAGGGGTCGGATAACCGAGTTTTTCCGGATCACCGCCATTGGCCATGACATAAATGCGCTCCATGAGGATGTCACTCTTTATTCTCCTGTCACAGTGAGGTGTGTCTATGGTTCTGACCGGCAGAACCTCTCTGCCTTCCTGCATAAGAACCTTTGCCGTCTCTACCGCCAGGATCCCTCCGAAACAGAAGCCTATGAGCTCATATTTCTCATAGTCCTTCTCCGCCAGGAGTTTTCCGTATTTTTCCCCAAGCTCCATCACCAGATTTTCCGGTTTCCTGCCGGAATAATCCTCCGGATCTGTGTTGGATATACCAATGACTGTATGCTCCCTGTCATATTCCAGCAGATGCGGAACCAGATTCTGATAGGGATATACCGTACCGGTACCATCATGGAACAGGACTCGAAGAAGCGACCGGTTCTTCCCCTCTGCGAAGACAACGATGTTTCCATCTCTTTTATTACCTTGAGGATCTGCTCCGGATTCCGCCAGTCTTCCTGCCACTTCCATGATGGTCGGTGTCTCAATGATGGTTCGCATCAGTTCATCCCATTCCATATCTGCGGCAAGGGGAATCTTTTCCTTCATTTCCGCGACGATCTGCGCGATCAGAAGGGAATCGCCGCCGGCCTTGTAAAAATTCTCGTTTCTGTACAGGTATTCTCTGTTCAGCGCCGCTGCCCAGATCTTCTCCAACTGCTCTTCCAGTTCTCCACGGGGTAATTCGCCGAAGGCAGAGACAAAGGGATTTCTATTCTCCTCCAGCATTTCCACAAGTTTCTGCCGGTCTACCTTTTTGTTTGCGCTCAGGGGAATTTCATCAATCACACACACTCTGGAGGGAACCATATATTCCGGCAGTTTTCCGGAGATCTGGCGGATAAGCTCCTCTTCATGGATCACAGCGTTTTTTTTCACATAGGTACCGATGAACAGATGCTGATCCGCACTGTCAATGGAACTTCCTTCCTCCGGGAATACAGCATCCAGGGTTATCCCTTCGTTCCGGAACATACCTGCGTATTCCTCTACGGAAAGCATGTTCTCTCCGATACCGGCGTTAAATGATACAGACGTCAAAAGAGATCTGTGTTCTCTCGTAGTTTCCGCGATCATGATCTTCCCTGCCGGTTTGAGTGCCTTTCCTATATTGGAGAGAACGGAAGGTATGCTGTCTGCGTTGTGGATCGCCTGACTGAAGAGGACCAGATCCACACTTTCCTTTTCAACCCCCTGGTTCTCCAACGGCTTATCCATATTCACAAGGAGATACTTCATAAACGGATACTCCGCAAACGTCTGTTTTGCCTCGTTGAGATAGAACTGTGATATATCAGAGAACAGATATTCCACATCTGCATTCTTCAACGCAGGTACGATTTCTCTTGTCGCTCCGCCCATGCCGGCTCCGATCTCCAGGATGCGGATTTTTCCCTTTCCTTCTTCCTGGGATCTGACCGTCAGTTCTTTCACCACCTGTACCATTACCTGATTCATGCACGAACTGATGATATTATCATGATAGGCGGCGATGGCAATCGATGGATCTCCCTTGGGGAAATAGACATCCAGAGGATCCAGGGTTCCGTCCATGATTACCGGAAGCTTCTCCCTCATTTCTCCAAAGTAATCCATCATTCTCCTGCTGTAACCCAGCTTTTCCTCCGCAGACTTCCACTTCTCCCAGTAATCCTCTGCAATCCGCTCCGCAATCTTCCGGTCTCTCAACAAATACGTGCCGTCATTCCGGGATTTTTCTACGATCTCTTCCTCTGCCAGTGCCCCGAGCCATCGGAGCAGAAGTCCCCGGAACGCATCGTGCACCCGTACACGTTCGCTGATCTCCTCTATGGAATATCCTCTGTCCTCATCGAATACCCCTTTTTTTCGCAACGTATTCAGAATGTCATATACGGCAGTCTGATCCGCATATCCGGACCATTCATCAAACAATGCTTTATCAATCTTTCCCGTTTCTTTCTCACCGGTTTCTCTCACAATTTCCCGGATACCGGCGTCCTCTGTCACGGATGTTTCTCTGCATTCCACCGGTTTGACGAACGCAACAATGGCATTGTTATTGGCGATCACAGCGGCAGACGCGACATCCTTTTGTTTCAGTAAGACACTTTCAATCTCGCAAAGTTCCACACGATGACCGTTGATCTTGACCTGCGTATCCTTTCTGCCCTGGAACTCAATGACGCCGTCCTTACCATATCTTCCGATATCGCCGGTCCTGTACAGTCTCTCTGAGGTCCTGGGATGAATGATAAAGGACGCCGCAGTCTGCTCCGGGTCATTATGATATTCATCAGCCAGACCGACTCCGCCGATCATGAGTTCCCCCGTAACATTGTCCGGACACTCATCCAGATTTTCATTCATAATCCGGAAAAACTGATTTCCAAGAGGCGTCCCGTATGGGATGCTTCTCTCATATTCCGCTTCCGGATCGATCCTGTGATAGATGGACCAGATTGCCGCTTCCGTCGCTCCTCCAAGGCTTACGATCTCTGCCTTCTCGAAGATTCTGTGTATCTCCCCCGGCAGCGTCACCGGGATCCAATCGCCACTCATAAGGACCAGTCTCAGATCATAGGCTTTTTTCTCAAGAGATCGGATGTACAGTATAAGCATCTCCATCTGCGCAGGAACACTGTTCCATACAGTGACTTTGTTTTCCCGGATCAGCTGCTCCCAGGCAACCGCATCCTTTATCTGATCTTCTGTGGGAATCACTGCGCAGCCGCCGACTCCAAGGATTCCGAAAATATCATATACAGAAAGATCGAAGGCAAGATTTGCCACCGCGAAAACCACATCCTCTCCGGTAATCCCAAATCTGTCATTGATATCCTCCAGGGTATTCACCGCTGCCCGATGAGAGATCACAACGCCTTTCGGAACACCTGTACTTCCGGATGTATAGATGATGTAGGCCTTTTCGGTATCCGGAACTCTCACCGGCTCTGCCGCACAGCCTTCGCTTACCTCGATCTCTTCCACATTGATCTTATCCATATCATCCGGAAAAACATCTGTATCCGTTACACACAGACGCACGCCGGCCCGGTTGAGAATGGACTCCTTCCTCTCCTCAGGCTGATCATAACCCAGCGGCAGATATGCCGCCCCGCACCACTGCACGCCAATGACAGCGGCGATCTGCCATATGCTTTTTCTGATATTAACAGCAACTACCTGTCCGGGACGAACTCCTTTTTCAAGGAGAACCTTCTCCAGTGCAGCTGCCATTTCTCCAAGCTGACCGTATGTCGCTTTTTGTCCGTCACATATTACAGCCGTCTTCTCCGGAGTATTTCTGATGCTGTCCAGGATACCGTCATACATAAGTTTTCCCGATATCGGACGTCCGGTCCCATTGACCGCCGTTCTCACCACAGCGCTTCCGGCCGGGATCTCCGGAGCAACATATCCTTCGGCCAATCCTCCCGAGGCAAGCTTCCTGATCCTGTCCGTGAATACCTGGAACATATCGTCGATCATCTTCTCCGGGAAGATCCCCTCCCGGACATCCCAGCTGACCAGAACCGTCTCACCCACCGATGCCACCTGACAGTCGATATATACCTGGGGCGTTTTTGTAATCTTTTCCCGGAGCTTGAACCTATCGGATTCCCTCACGGTTGAGGCTCCGATAGTGCTTGTATATACCACAGGAAAGAGCTGTACTTTGGACTTTGCCCTGTTGATACTTCTCATGACCTGAACCCCTGTGAATGCCTTGTGTGCCAGGTCCCTAAACAACTGCTCCTGGATTTTCCCGGCTTTTTCCATGTAGGGGATCCGACCGGTATTATCGATCTCCAACAGATCCACAATGGTGAAATCTCCTATGATCCTCTGTATATCACAGTGAACATCCGGCCGATCTGCCATCGTAAGGTTGATCGTGAATTTCTGCTTTCCCGACCATAATCCGATTACTTCCGCATAAACAGTCAGCAGGAGATTCGAAGGCGTTATGCCGCTTTCTCTCGAGATTGCGCCGATCCTCTTCCAGACATCTTCCGGTATCAGCCAGCTATTCTGCCGAAAACCTGAGCTGTTTACATTTTCGTTTACCGGAAGATCCGGGGCCTCCGCAAGAGTCTCTATTCTGTCCAACCAGTACCGCTCTGCCTCTCTGTATTTTTTTTCTGATACCCCCTTTGACTTCCACTGAAGAAAATCACGAAAAGTCAGCTCCAGATTCTCCAGTTCCTCTCCGAAATACACGGCTTCGATTTCTCTGACCAGTATCCTCAGGCTTGCAAAATCCGCAACAAGCATGTCTATGGATATCGTAATCCGGTCACTTTCCCCAAGGTGGATCAGGGTAAATTCAAAGAAAGGCCATTCACCAGCCTTATATCTTCTGGATAGCCCTCTCTCTTTTTCGTCTCCGAGGATCTTTTCACGTTCCTCTTCTGATGCGTTCCCAAGTTCTATCACCCGCAGATCGATCCGTGGAACCTCCTTCTTTACCTGCTGTTTTCCTTCAGAGAGAATATCTGTATGCAGCATGTCATGTCTTTCCACCACCTTCTGCAAAGCATCCCTGAATCTTTCATCCTCCAGCACAGGCGCCTGAAGGATTGCATATACCTGACATCCAGTATCTCCAAGGCCATAGGCATCGCCGCTGCCATATAAATAAGAAGACTGGATATCAGTCAGTTCAAACTTTTCGTATCTATGCTCTTCATCATGCTGCGGGCAGGTCCTTTCTGACAGGATCCGAATGATCTCCGGCTTATTTTCCTTCAACATATTCCGGATCGCGTCCGTCATAACCTTTTCCGGAGCACGGAACTTCAGTTTTCCGCTCTCCTGCCACAGCTGTATTCCTTTATCTTCTACATCTTTTATTATGTTTAATACGTCCAAAATGTACTCCTAACTGTTATACACAGATTTTTTATATTTCTCCGCATTCTTCCTCTCCCAGCTTTGTGTCGATCAGAGACGACAGGGCCTCCAGGGTTTGGTGTTCGTAAACATCGCCCAGAGTGATTTCCACCTGTAACCGGCTGGTTATTTCACTGGCCGTTTTCACCGCAGACAAGGAATCTCCTCCCAGAGAAATGAAACTGTCTTCCGGAGAAACGACTGCAATTCCAAGGATCTCCTTCCAGATCGCAGAGACCTTTTCCTCCGTCTCCGTCAGCTTCCTGGATGATTTCTCTTCCCTTCTGTCTCCCGCTTTCTCTTCCAGCTCCCGGAGAATCCGAACAAGGGTCTTTCTGTCTACTTTTCCGTTGGAGGACAGGGGGATCGAATCGATCCAGATCACATCGGAGGGTATCATGTATTCCGGCAGGTACTCCTTCAGTTTTTCTTTTATCTCTGTTGTATCTGTCTTCTCTTCCGAAGTGACGAACGTGATAATTCTGTCCTGTTCCACAATCGATGTGCTGTTCCTGATGCTTGTATTGTTCCTGATACAGATATCGATCTCTCCCAGTTCGATCCGGAAACCGTTCCGCTTTACCTGACTGTCCTCACGACCACAGAAACAGATGTTTCCATCTTCCATATAAAGTGCCTTGTCACCGGTTCTGTAGAGTCGTTCCTTCGTCACCGGATGTACAAAGAAGCTCTCGTTCGTTCTCTCTTCGTCCCTCCAGTAACACTGAGCAAGTCCAGCTCCTGCTATATACAGATCTCCCGGAACAAGATTCGGTACGTCCCGCAGTTTTCTGTCATAAATGTAATACCGCTGATTGGCCAGTGGTCTTCCATACGGAATACTTACCCAGTCTTTGTCAATCCCCTCGATCTTGAAGATATTTGACCAGATCGAACACTCCGTGGCGCCTCCGAGTCCGTATATATCCGGTTCTCCCAGGTTTTCCTTTATCTCGTCATACAACCCCAGGGGGATCCAGTCCCCGCTCATAAGAATCGTTCGGAGAGAAAAAGCTTCCCTGGTCTTTCGTCCCGATAAATAAGCGGTCAGCATCTGTACATACATAGGCACACTGTTCCATATCGTGCATCCGTATGCGTCCATCAATTTCACCCAGGCAGACGGTTCCTTTACCATATCCTGGGCCGGAACGACAATCGTTCCTCCCACCGCAAACATCCCAAAGATGTCATACACGGAGAGATCAAAGGACAGATCTGAGATCTGGAGGACACTGTCTGATCCATCTGCCCGGATCCTGCGGTTCACATCCATTATCGTATTCATGGCCGCGCCGTGACTAATGGCCACTCCCTTCGGAACCCCGGTGGTACCGGAAGTGTAAATGATATAAGCAAGGTCCTCCGGGGCACAGGATGTATTCTCTTCCCGGGCTTCTTCGGCTGCCATCTCTGTTTCCGTCATCTCACCTTCCGCTCCGATCATCAGAGTAATCTGGTCGCGCGTATAGGTCACATCCCTGCGCTCACACTCATCGGTCACGATCACCACCTTCGCCCCGGAGCGTTCCACGATGTCTTTGTTCCTGAGGAAGGGATTGTCCTGTTTCAATGGAAGATACACAGCCCCGCACTTAAGAATTGCCACAGTAGACAGAATCTGGCCGATTCCCTTTACTGCGTTTATCGCAACCACATCTCCCTTTGCCACGCCGTTCCTGCACAACCAGGACGCGATCCGATCCGTCCGACGATCCGCTTCCTTGTACGTCACGCTTTCCTTCTCGGTCCGGATACAAATTTTGTCGGGATACAGCTGAACACTCCTGCGAAATCCCGCCAGCATATCTTCATGGGCCAATGCAAGTTCCGTAGTGTTGAGATCTTTGATCAGCTCCCTGTTGCGGACGTCCACCAGATCTCTGTCGCCGACGGTCCACATCTCCTTCGTAGCCGCAAGTCTCTCAATCAGCTCCATATAAGCCTCAAACATATCTTCCGCCATATGCCCGGGGAACAACTCATGGTCGTAATCCCAGGATACAATCAGTCTGCCCTCTTCCTCAGAGACCTGATTGTCCAGCCATACCTGCGGTGTGTAAGACAGTCCATCCAGCATTTCTCCCAGATATCCCTCGTACTGTCTCTCTGTTCCGTTTTCCAGGCCAAGACCGCAGGTGTACACCACGGGCATCATTCCGTTTCTTCCCCTCTTTGTCAGCCACCGTTCGATCTCCACACCGGTCACATAAGAATGATTCAGATCCTGCCACATTTTTTTCTGAATAATGGCAGTTCTCTTCAGGAATGTTTCGGCACTGTCCATATCGATGCCATGGATCGTCAGAGCAGTAAAGTCTCCCAGCAGCCGGTGAACGCCTGGATGAAATTCATGACGGTTAAATGTGGTGAGATTGATGCTGAATCTGGATGAGAGACTCCATCTTGCGATCACCTCCGCATATACGGACAAAAGAAAAACGGCCGGCGTTATAGATTCTTTCTTCAGCTTCTGCTTTATCCCTTTCCATATGTTCTCATCCAGGGAGCGCCTCAATCTCCGGAAACCGATCTTCTCCCTTTTCTCTATATTTTTTACCGGAAGTTCCGGCGCCGGATATACTTCTTCGATCCGTTCCCTCCAATATCTGAGATCTTCTTCATACCTGCCGGACGCAGATACCTTCTGATAAGTCATCATATAATCCCTGAACGTAATGTCAGGCGCCAGCACTTCCGTCTCCGGATGATCATAGACAGCCTTCCACTCCTTCATGAAGTAAAACATGCTCCATCCGTCCATGAGGATATTGTCAAAATCCAGCATCAGACGCCCTCTGTTTTCCTCACATGCAACATACCGTATATCGAACATAGGCCACTTTCCGGGCTCGAACTGCATATGTGAGGACTGCTCCCTGATCTCCTGAAGTCTTCTCTGTTTTTCCGATTCCGTTTCGGATCGAAGATCATACTGCGCAATCCTGTACTTCGGAACGCTGCGAAGGGTCTTCTGATGTAAGCCGTCCGGAAGCACCACTGTGCGAAGCGTATCATATGCAGTGATCATCCGGTTCAGCACACCTTCAGCCCTCTGAATATCCAGGTCTTCACAGTTCATTTCAAAGTAGCACTGTGTAGACATTCCGCCATTTCTGAACAGGTCGGTTCTTCCCAGCCAATATGCCTGTTGTACATCCGTAAGCGGAAAGGGATCATTCGCATGTTCCCGGTCTTCTGTCCAGAACGTTGACTCTCTCTCTTTTTGCAATACCTCCGGATTCTCTGTGTTCTCATCCAGATATTCCGCCATTTCTTCAAGGGTCTGGTACGAAAAGATCTTCTCGATGGAGAAATTGACCCCAAAGGTTTTTCTCATTTCGATTACCAGCTTTGTGGCCAGAAGAGAGTCTCCTCCCAACTGAAAGAAATTACTGTTCTTACCTGCCCCGCTTCCAAGGATCTTTTTCCAGAGGTCCGAAAGCGCACGTTCCGTCGTTGTCAGCTTTTCTCCAGCCTTCTCGCCCTCTGCCCGGATGGCAGAGATCACTTCCAGGGTTTTTCTGTCTATCTTCCCGTTTGCGCTGACAGGCATTCTCGTAATTCCGATATATTTCTCCGGATGCATATATGCCGGAAGGGCATTGTTCACTCTGGTTCTTGCATCTTTCAATGCTTTGGCATAACTTACGGAAGAACCGGAAACTACGAACACATAGCCCTTGGGATCTCCGCATTCCGGGAGTACTCCTTCTACGATATACCCGAGACGTTCCACCTCTTTGAGCCACTCATTTTTTGACAGCACCATACGCCCGGTTTCTTTTCGAAGGTCGCGATAGTTCCCTCCCAGCAGTTCAATGGACAGATCCGCCAACGGGAAGATTTCCGTAATCTCGGCAAAAACAACGCGGCCCCCTTCCTCCATCAGATGCCCCGCGTTTTTCAGGGCGTTTTCAATGTGATCCGTCTGATGAAGGGTATTATTAAAGATGATGATGTCAAAGGTTTTTTCTCCAAGTTCCGGAACCGCAAGCCCGGAGATATCTCCCTGTACGAACTCTATATGGCTGTTGTTTCCAAGAACCTGTTTCGCCCTGTCCAGATAATATTTCGAAGATTCCAGTATGGTATATGCAGCCTGTGGGAATTCATCCCGGAGTTTTTCCGATAAGCCGCAACTTCGTATGCCAACTTCCAGAATCCGCAGATCTCTCCCCTGTACCTCGAGTTTTACATCCATCGCTCTGACAGTGTCTATGATTCTGTCAATGCTGTATCTCCCGATGGCAGTCGCCTCCATCATCTCCCCGGGGGAGACGAATTCTTCCGAAGTGATGATATCTGCAGCTGTCTTTGTCCCCTCCAGAAGACCTTTCCAGTTTTCAGAGAAGGGGCTCATAAACTTTCTGATCTGTTCCCGGACGTTTTCTGGGCCGAGTGCTGTCTTCTTTGTCGACTCTCCGGCTCCGCTTTCCGCCTTCCATTTTTCAAGCCTCGATATCGTATCTGCCGAAAGATTCGACTCTGTTCCCGTGACGGCAGCAACTGCCTGTTCCAGATAACCGCTTCTGAGGCACCGGCACAGGTCATAAAAAGCTTCGTCTTCTGTCCCGTCAAAATCCGGTTCTTTGGCAATGGAAAGCAGACCGCTCCGGGCTTCCCCCTTACCCGGAAGAATTGCCGCCACCAGCTTCTTGTCAAAACTATCGCCAACGGCATATACCACGGTCTCCTTGACCAGGGGACTTCCTTTTATGACCGCCTCAATCTCCCCCGCTTCGATCCGGTGTCCCCGTATTTTCATCTGTGTGTCCATGCGTCCCAGAAACTCGATGATCCCGTTCATCCATATACGCCCCATATCACCCGTGTGATACCAACGGATTCCGAATTCCGTAAAGAATTTTTTCTCTGTAAGAGTACGGTCTCCCACATATCCTTCCGCAACACCGGCGCCACCGATCAGCAGTTCTCCACCGCAATAATCCGGCACATCTTCACCGTTTCTGTCAACCACTCTGTACATCTGATTTTTGAGGGCTTTACCATAGGGAACGGATTTCCATTCCTTCGGGACAGGAAGGGATACGTCGATATAATTCGACCAAATGGCCGCCTCCGTGGCTCCTCCCATTACCGTTAATTCCGCAGCCGGCATCGTTTCTTTCAACAGTTCCGGAAGTTCCAGAGGACACCAGTCACCGGACAAAAAGATCCTTCGAAGACAGGTGTTCTGCTGGTTCCTGGAGGCCAGTTCACTTTGATACATCCCTGCAATGGCCGGAACAGAGTTCCAGATTGTCACCCTGTACTTTTCTGCATATTCCGCCCATTTGGCCGCATCCCTCCAGTCCGAAGCCGGTATGATCATATAGGCACCGCCTGCGTGCAAAAGCCCAAACACGTCATAGACTGACAGGTCGAAATCAAAAGAGGAAACTCCTATGGAAACATCCCCGTCTCCCACCTTGTACATACGGTTGATCTCACAGATCGTATTCATTGCAGCTTTGTGAGAAATCGCCACGCCCTTCGGAGTCCCGGTGGAACCTGAAGTAAAAATCACATACGCCACAGCCTCCGGAGACGCTTCGTTTTCTTCGTATCCTTCAACCTCACCTGGAATCTCTGTGATATTTACCGCCTGTATTCCCATACCTTCTGCCCGGCTGCTGTCGTATGTCAGCATGAGCTTCGCTTCAGAACTGCTTATGATACTTGCAAGTCTCGCCTCCGGCTGATCAGCTCTTACCGGTATGTAGGCTGCTCCACAGAGCTGAACGGCAAGAAAAGACGCGATGGTCTCCCATCTTCTTTCCGCCATTACAACAACCCTGTCCCCCTTTTTCAGCCCGTTTTTTTTCAGCGCAGAAGCTATCCCCATCCCCCGACGGACAAGTTCTCCTCTGCTCACCTTCTTTCCGGTCTCAGGTTCAATGACAGCCGTGGCCTGGGGATCTCTTTTTGCCATCTCCAGTATGCCGCCAATCATTGTCTTGGCATGTTCCGACTCCGGAATGAAATTCTTAACGCTGACAATCCTCTCGCGCTGCGAGGAAGACAAAACCCCTGTCTGTTCTTCCCAGGAACTTCCATCCCCCAGTTTCTCCACGGTTTCGACAAAGCAGTCAAACATCTCGTCCAGCATGCCGTATGGAAACACCTCTTCCACAGCATCCCACACGATCCGAAGGCCGCCATCGTCGTCAAACAGCTGAAAATCAAGCAGGACCTGCGGCGTCTGAGAGATCATGTAGTCGATATCCCCAAAGGCCTCTTTGAATGTTTCCGAGACCAGTGGACCGCCGAGATTGCAGGAAAACACAAAGGGAATTCCATTCTCCGCCACACCTTTTTTCTTCAGCTCACGAAGGATCTTTACCCCCGAGAAATCAGAATGATCTATGCTCTCCTGAAAGGCCTCTCCGGTTTCTTCCAGATATCCCGCAAAGCTCCGCGGCTTTTCAAAATTCAGCGGCACGAGGAGCAGATTCGTAAAATCAGCTACAACATTATCCACACCCTCTCCGATTCCCCTGTTGAACATGGGAAGATTCATGAGAAAGCTCTTGTTCTCACTCCACCGGCTGAGCACATACCCATATGCCGTCAGCATCACCGCAGCCAGCGTACTGTTATGTTTCGCCGCGTTCTTTCTGATCACAGACACGATCTTATCAGGGATCATTTTTTCATGCCTTGCAAAATGCAACTTCCCGGTATGGAGTCTGTCTTCCTTTACATATATTCTCGGAGCTCCGGGGAGCGTATCGAGTTTTGCTCTCCAATAAGCTTCCGCCTGTGCGACGGCTTCCTTTTTCTTCTCATTCGTATCCTTCAGATAACAGGCAAAATCCCATTCCTTCTCCACCGGCGGCATTTCATTCTTCTCATAAAGATTGGCAAGATCTCTCAGAAGGATCCTGAAAGAGTGCACATCGCACACCAGAAGATCAATATCAAAGTGCAGACGAAATCTGTTCTCCCCGAGTACGCTTACTTTCAGTGTAAAGACTTCTCCCGCGGCGATATCCATTAGTCTGTGGGAAGACTGCTTTCTGATATCATCCAGAAACTTTCTCTGCCGCGCTTTATCCAGGGCGGCCAGGTCTGTCACCTTGAACTTTCCCGGATATCCCTCTCTGCCTACAACCTGTTTCCCCTCCTCCGTAAATTTCGCCCGAAGCATGGGATGATAATCAAAGAGAGTGTTCCACGCCCGTTCCAGCCTCTCAAGATCAAGAGCCTCCGCATTCACTTCAAAGTATCCGTGACAGCCCACATTTCCCAGGTAGTCCCCTCTTCTTCCAATCCAGTAGGCATACTGAACGTCCGTCATGTCAAAAGGTTCATACATGCTGACTTTCTTTTTGTTTCCGGTACTGCCCGGGACAGTCCTTTCCGATTCGCTGATGATCTTTGCCCAGCTGGAAACATTCGGATTCTTTATCAGCCTGGAAAATCTGATGCGGTAGCCTTCCTTCCTCCAATGAGACATCACTCGCATCACCGCAAGTGAACTGAGACCGGAATAGAGCAGGTTATCATCTGCCTCCACATCTGTTCCCAATTCCTCGCGGATATCCATCAGTAGTTTATTTCTTATCGCATCCAGTGTTATCATTTCTTAACCTTTCTGCCATTCTCATATCTTCTGCGCAATTCTTTCTTGTCGACCTTCCCGATATTCTTATACGGAAATTCGGTGACGATCATTATCTCATCCGGGATCTTATAGGCGGCGACCCCCATAGCCAGCATTTCTTCGACGATCTGTTTCCGGTGGATCTGTGTATCGGCGATCAGCGCCGCCACGGTTTTTTCTCCCATCTTTTCATCCTCGGCTCCGAAAACCGAGGCATCTTTTACAGAGCTGCATTTTCTGAGCAGGGTCTCAACTTCGGAGGGAATGACATTTTCTCCCGCTCTGTTGATCTGTTCTCTCACCCTTCCCAGAATAACCAGATTGCCATGGACATCCATTTTTGCCTTGTCTCCTGTCCTGAAAAAACCATCTTTCGTGAAGAGCGTCTTGTTCAACGTATCATTCTTGTAATAGCCGCCAAATGTATAAGGTCCCTTCTCAATCAGTTCCCCTTCTTCTCCGCGACTGACATCTATTCCGTCTTCGTTGATGATCCTCATGATGTCATACCTGGACACCGGCTTGCCCTGTGTATTCAGAGCCACTTCGTCTTCGTCGTCGATCTCGGTAAAACAGGAGATTCCCTCGCCCAGTCCATATCCATTTTGTATTTTCACTCCAAAGACCTCTTTCACCTGTTCTCCAAGCGACCGGTCAATCTTGGCAGCTCCGGTGATAATCAACTGCAGGGAGGAAAAATCTGTTCCGGAATATCGGGCAGCCTCCAGCCATCCCTGAAGCAGCGCCGGAACGATCGTCACCACGTTTACTCCATACTCCTCGATCATGTCAAAAGCCTCCTCCGGAAAAGGAAGCTCCGGAAGCACCACTGCCCCGCCCTTCAGTAAAGCCCCCAACATTCCCGGATTTGCCAGAGCAAAATCATGGGATACCGAAAGCGGGGTCAGAAACACGGTTTTTTCGTCAAAGCGGCTTCTTTCCGCACACCTTTCCACGTTGTACAAATACGCTTCCTGAAGTTTGGGAATGATCTTCGGCGCGCCGGTAGTACCGCCGGAGAGAAGAAATACCGCCGGAATGTTGTATACGGATCGGTTCTCTCTGTCCTCCTCCCACAGATACGCCTCCTGCAGATCATACGAAGGAATATTTCCTTCTATTCCACTGTCTTTTCCGGTAATCATCAGCTTCAGTCCGGCGACCGAAGCGACGACTTCTTCTGTCATCTCTTTCCAGTTTCCGATAAATCCACTGTTCACGGACACATAGGCTTTTGCCTCCACCGTATTACCGACACAACTGATCTCGGCACTTCTATGTTCCTGAAGCATCAATACCGGCACCGCTCCGGCGGCCATTGTCCCCAAAAGAACAATAGCGTAATCTCTGCTGTTTCCGATCTGAAGAATCACCCTGTCCCCCCGCTCTATGCCATGAGAGCTCAGGAATCCACCAAAAGAAAGAAGCCTGTCGGATAGCTGCCGATAAGTGATGGCTCCTTCAGCGTCGTAGACCGCGATCTTCTCCGGATAGCGCTTCGCCATCTCCAGAAATCTGTCTACAATCGTTTCCCTGCTCAAGATACCGCTGCTCTCATATAATCTGATCTCTTCATCAAAATTCATTTATATCTCATCTTCCTCCATCACCATATCCTGAACCACGTTCAACCACTCAGCCCGTTCCTTCTCCGTGCTGCGAATCACCCCGTAGAAATTTCTACGCTTAAAATCCGTGATCCCGCACATCCCGAATACACAGTTTTTCCAGAGATTCTCCAGGGGATCCCCGTACAACTTCATCTCGGTATCCTCCGGAGTATTGGATGTATTAAAGACCATCGCCTTTTTCCCGTTTAATAATCCTATGGACCTCCCAAAGGGATCGAACCGGTATGCCACGCCTCTTCGGAAAATCCTGTCAATCCAACCCTTGAGCAATCCCGGAGGCATCCCCCACCAGTTCGGATGAACAACGACAATCACATCGCTGTCCAACAGTTCTGCGCAGGTTTTTTCCACATACTCATCCAGCCCCTCGGTTGTTCTGGCGTCGATCTCATTCTGTGGAAGAGCCGGCGAAACCCCCTCTCTGTAAAGGTCGTGATAATAGATGCGATTTCCCGCGTTTTCAAATATCCGCCGCACTCTTTCCGCAATGGCGTGATTAAAGCTTTCCTCATGAGCGTTGCACACGATGATCATTACATTCATATTTTGATATACTCCTTAGCGTTGTTTCTCAAAATGAGATCACCTATGCGCGCAATGACCTCATCTTCATGTTTCTTAATATAGAAATGATCTCCCGGATATACCCGGCTGTAAAAATCTCCCGTCGTATACTCCCTCCACGCAAGAATACTGTCGTATTCCGCCTCCCGGTCCTGTGAGCCGCAGAGTGCGAGAATCGGGCAATTCAACTTGTACTTCAGCTGCTCATCATATGTTTCATCCAGAACAAAATCCGCCCGGAGCATAGGAATAAAGTATTCAAGCGCAGCAGGATTTTCCAGAAGTTCTCCGGGTATACCATTGAACTTCACAAGTTCTTCGATGAACATATCCTTAGGGAGATGACTGAGAGGTTTTTCCACCGGACAATTCATCGTCTTGCTGGCTGATACAATCAATCCGGCTATCCGGATTCCACTATCCTGTAAGATCCTGGCCGTTTCTGCGGCAATCTTCGCCCCCATACTGTGCCCAAACAGATAAAGCGGGTTCTCTCTGTAATATGAGATTCTTGCCACAAGATCATCCAGCAGCTTTTCCATAGATGTATAGGGCTCCTCCGTGAGCCGGTCTTCTCGACCCGGAAGCTGGATCGCACAGACCGCAGCTTTTTCACCGATCTTTTCCTGCCACCCTCTGTACGCGGAGGCTGCGCCTCCTGCATAGGGAAAACACAGAAGGATCGGACAATGGTCTTTTACCTTTTCCAGTCCCCTTATTAGTTGTATTCTACTCAATTCCGTCTCCTGTTTCTGATGTATACTTTTTGCGACACAATCTTGCTTGACTTTATAGTTAGACGTTGCTAATCTTTATATGAGACATCGAACTTTATGACAATGTACCATTTTTGCACAACGAAATATGTTGCCTGGGCAACGTTTATTTGAAAAAATGATTAAAATATTGAATAAATTAAGATTATTTGACGGATTTGATAACCGCGAAATCAGAAATATGCTGGCGCATGTCTACCACTATTCCTGCCATTACAAAAAAAACAGCTACATATACACTCCGGGCGACTGCATCAATTGTCTGACCATCATTTTCTCCGGAGAAATCGACGCCCTCTTCTTTACCGCCGAAGGAAAAGAATGCCTTGTATCCCGGGCAGTATCCGGTCAGATCATAGGTTTGGGCAATGCTTTCCGGGAGGGCAGCGACTCAAATATTTATTATCGATCCGCATCCCCGGCAGAAGTCTTATTCATCGATTTTCATTCGCTGTTTACGTATCTGTACAGTGATCCGAATCTGGCGAAACTGTTATGGAACATGCTCAGCGAGCTGTCGCACATCAATGCCTGTTTATACAAAAAAATACAGCTCATCACGCAATCTACGCTGCGTGACAAGCTGCTGGTTTATTTCGCTGATATAAGTCAGACCTCTCCCTCGGATTCTTTTCGACTTCCCATGACCAGGGAACACCTGGCCAACTATATAGGCTCGGAAAGAAGTTCTGTGTGCAGAGAACTGGCCAGAATGCAGCAGGAAAATCTCATTGATATAACGTCAAATCATATCACCCTTCTGAAAAACGAGGATTAACACGCCTCACTCTCACATTGAAGCGTGTACAACTTCTTATAAATGTCACAGTTCGACATGAGCTGTTCATGCGTCCCTTCTCCTGCCACCTGTCCTTTGTCAAGGACAACGATCTTATCGCAACCTACGATCGACCGTAATCTGTGGGCAATCATCAAAACGGTTCTTCCCTTCGTCAGACGCTCAATGGCCGCCTGAATCCTGGTTTCTGTTTCCGGATCGATGGAGGCTGTACTCTCATCCAACAGAACAATGGGGGCATTCTTGAGAAAGGCTCTGGCAATCGAAAGCCTCTGCCGTTCTCCTCCCGATAAGGTGTGACCGTTCTCGCCGATCACCGTATCCATCCCCTCCGGAAGCTTTTCGATAAACGACATACACTGCGCATACTCCGCCGCGCGGTACACTTCTTCTCTGGTCGCATTCCGGTTTCCAATCAGGATATTATTGTAGATCGTGTCATTGAACAATGTGACGTCCTGAAACACGATAGAGAAATACTTAAATAATTCTTCCGGCGCCGTGCAGCGAACTTCCTGTCCTCCCACTGTGATGCTTCCCGCATCCGCGTCCCACAATCTGGCCGCCAGTCTGCAGATCGTACTTTTTCCACTTCCGGAAGCCCCAACCAAAGCCGTGTACTCTCCCTGATCCGCTGTAAAACTGACGCCGCTCAAAACCTTCTCTTTGTTTCCATAGGAGAAATCCACATCCCGGAAACATATATCATAATTGGAGAGATCCACATCGGTTACACCGGTCTGCTCTTTATACTCCATGATATCTGCAATTCGTGTACCTGCCACCTTTGACGCAATAACCGCCCCCAGATTCTCACAGGTAAAGGATAAAGGCTCATAGATCCAAACGGACATGAGAAGAAAAGTGAAGAAAGTCTCCGGAGAGATATCTCCTTTTATCAGGAGATCTGCTCCGTATATTGCCACAATACCAATTCCCATACGAAGAAAGTTAAACGCCATGGAAACACAGAGACCGGCCAGGAACTCAAAAAGGATGAGACGCGGGACAAGCTTTTTCATTCTTTCCCCAAGTCTTTTCTGATATCCCTCAATATTGCCCGAGATCTTCAACACTTTGATATTGTCCAGATATTCCTGGATCATATCCGAGATTCCGATCCTTGCTATGCGATTCTTCAGATGTGTCCTTCCGGAAACCCGGTCACTAAGGGACATACTGAGAAGTACAAGGGGAATCACCGCCAACAGAGCAAGTGTCATTTTCACATTTACAAAGAACATAACGAGGATGGACACCGCTACTGCCAGAAATCCGCCGATCATTTCCGTGAGCTGATTCGCCATCACTCCCTCCAGTGTTCCGATATCATCCATGACCGTTGAAGTCAGGTCGCTCAGATCGTGCTTGGACAGATAGCTTTCCGGAAGCCTTCTGAGTTTATCCGCCACGCCCATGCGAAGATTATTGTTCTCTCCCATTGCGCTCAAATACTTCATCCTGTACATCTTTTTGTAACTGAAAAACATCACCAGGACAAACAGGATCCCCACTGCCATATACAGTGGCAGCTGAAAGCACTCCTCTCCGTTCGTGCCGGCGTTTTTCAACATCACCGCCAACACGTGTATGATCAGAACCATAGGAAGCATACACGTAATCTGAAAAACCGCAAGCCAGATCGATGATCCAAGGATCGCTTTCTTTCCGGCTTCTGTTATATATTTATACCCCTTAAGCATATTCTGCCTCTCCTCTTCCCAGTTTCCAGCTCACTGCCTTGCTGTATTCTCTGTACATCGCCGCATACCGGCCGTTTTTCTCCATCAAATCTTCATGCCTGCCTTCTTCCACAATCGTTCCGTTGTCAATGACACAGATCTTGTCCGCGTCCGTGACCGTGGACATCCTGTGGGCAATCATAATAACAGTCTTATCCCTCAGAAGCTCACGGAAAGCCCTACGGATCAGATATTCATTTTCCGCATCCGCATACGCGGTTGCCTCATCCAGGATAATGACAGGCGCATCCTTCAGAATCGCTCTTGCAATAGCGATCCTCTGAACCTCTCCCCCGGAGAGATATACTCCCTTACTGCCATACATGGTATCAATTCCCTTCGGCAGCTTTGCCAGAATATCGTCACACTGTGCCAGATGAAGTGCCCGTAAGATCTCTTCTCTGGTGGCCTCCTTCTTATACAGAGCAACGTTTTCGGCAATGCTCATCTTGAGAAGGGTATTTTCCTGGAATACCACACTGACCATATCATTCAGTTCCTTTTCCGATACCTTGCGAATGTCCACGCCCCCCAGAAGAATCTTACCGGACCGGACATCCCGCATCCGCGCAGCAAGAGCGGCAATGGTACTCTTTCCTCCGCCGGACATTCCTACAAGTGCTGTGACTTCTCCCTCTTTCATGGTAAGGTTTATTCCATCAAGAGCCAGGGGCAGATCTTCGCCATATCGAAAAGATACATTTTCAAATCGGATCTCCGAACTCTTCGGATGTTCTCCCCCTTCATACTCCATCACATCCTCTGCCATCAGTTTCTTCAAAGATTCCATAGCCTCATCCACAATGATACTCTCCGATGAATTGCTCATAATTCTCTTGAGTATGGTGACCTCCATGGGAATCACAGAAACAAAAAAGACAAATGAACTGATCACCTTTACAGATCCCGTACTATTCCGGTAGGCAATGACTGCCGCCGGAACCAGCGCATAAAAGACGGAGTTAATGGCAGTGTTGTATGAACTGTCCGCATTCATCATGGATACTGCAAACTTATAGACATATTCACAAAAATCATTTACGGACGTCTTGTATCTGTTAAAGGAAAATGCGGTCTGACCAAAAGTCTTCATCACAGGAATCCCCCGAACATATTCCACCGCAGCATTGGACATATCCTTTGACGCCTGCTGATATTTCCTCACAAAATCGCTTCCGTTCCCCATCATGATCACCATGAGAAGGATAAAACCAATGGCTACCGGTATCATACATGCCACGGACATGATCACGCTATAGCGGAACATAAAGACGATGAATACAACAGGCAGAACCACAGACATGGTAGTATTCGGGATCTGATGTGCAATCAGGGACTCCGTCAAATCCGTATTCTTCTCAATGAGTTTTCGCACACTTCCACTGGGATTCGTGTCATGATAGCCACCGGGAAGTTTTCCTATATGGCGGATCAACATCATCTTTAATCTGGCTGCTGTATGAAATGCTGTGATATGAGAAAACAACAGCGAAAGTCCATACAGACCATATCCCGCACAGATCATAAACACGATGTTCTTTCCTGCCTCAATGATAACGGCTCTGTCTATGGCGGCATAGTCCGGCAATTTACAGACTACTTCCTCCGTGATCCTATATACATACGTATATGCATATATACCGGATATCGCAGACAGAGCCGCCAGCAGCATGCTCATGAGCATGCTGATCTTAAATGGCCCCATGGCTCTGAACAAAAACGGTAAATTACTCTTCTTTTTCAATTTATTAGACTCCTCTTTCTATTGTTAGCATACTCTAACTTATATGCATTCTATAATTATACTCATATATTCTGAATTTTCAAGAAAAAAGGTTTATTTTCATCCACTGTCCGTTTCGCGAACCATTTTCGCCTGAATCTTGATGTGAACTTCCCAGGATTTTACAACTCCAACGGCAAATCAGAACTGATCAAACAAAAAGGCCTGCAGATATCTGTATTATTCAGACCCTGCAGGCACTATAACCATACGTTATTCTGTTAAAACATCACGCTATGATCCAACGTCTTATCCATATTTCTTAACCATATCATTTGATCTTTTCTTTTTCTCTTACAGACATCAATGCAGCGTTTCAATATCCTCTGATGCATGTTATCCCTGAATCAGGCCTGCGATCTTTTTCGCTTCATCAGAGTCCTTCAGGCCGGTGATAACACAGCCGAATCTCTCCTCGCGGAAGTGTCCACACAGACCGAAAGGATGTAGTCGTCCTGCGTTCTCATCTGCAAAATCCGGCAGTTTTCCGCTTTGCCTTCCCTGATCACATGCATTTCTCCAAGAAAGCTGCAGGACGCCAGGCTTTTCAGAGAAAGATCACCGGGAAGTGCCTGCCCGGGCCGTTCCTCACAGTTCTCCTGCCCCGCACGGATCTCATACTTTCCGAATCCAAGCGTCAATCCCTCGCCGGTCATCTTGATGTAGCTTTCCTTCGCAGTCCAGATCCGATAGAAAGCCTCTGTCTGTTCCTCCTCCGGAAAAGTTCTGATCCATTCCTGTTCTGACTCCCGGCAACAATACTTCAATAGGCTGTCCTTCACAGGTCTGATTCTCTCTATATCACAGCCCACAGCTTTTCCGGAAACCGCCAGCAGCACATAGTCTCCCGAGTGACTGAGATTAAAGTCAATCTCCTCCTCCGCATAAGGCCGCCCTTTATCAGTCGTCCGGATCCTGTCCACATCAATCCCGTAGCGGGGAAGTTCATCCCGCATCAGCCTTCCGGCCATGGCAGAGCGCTTCCTGTCCTCTTCTTTTTTAAAACGGAGAATCCTTTCCACCCGCTCTTCCGACAAGCCCGAAAGAAGCGAACGGCAGACCTGCGGATCTTCCATTTTGTCACATTTTCTCAGTATACAATCCGTCAAGAATAACACCAACTTTCGTGTCCCCGCTCTTTACGCATTCACTCCCGGCACTTCTTTTTCAAAGTGCTGATAGTCCTTGCTCTCCGTCCAGTCGCCTCCCCAGGTAAAGCCATGCTCCTCGAACAGCCGGAAGCAGAGGTCCCCCCGCTCAATCTTGTAGGGCCAGGCTTTGCTTCTGTCTGTATAGGGAACAGAGTTGGCCGGTTCCACGTGAAGTTCCCCGTTCACGGTCTGGATATATGGGTTGTACAACGGATTGATGTCCACAGCCAGTCCGTAGCTGTGATTCGACAGCAGATCCGTAAAAGAAATCTTGCGAAAATTAAATGATGAGCAGTTGTTTTTGCTCATTGACAGCTCATCATCCCCGTCAAATTCGTCGATGAGCCGAATCTGTTCGATGGGGTAGGATGCCTCATAGAGTTTGCGAAAAATATCAATCAGATCCTCCGCAACTTCCTTGTGGCAGACCAGTTCGCCGCACTTTGTCTCTCCCTCCAGATTCTTGTGCAGAACCCGAAGGTATCTGAGATCCTCCCTCGGTGTTGTGCAATTTTCTTTGAAAGACTTTCCCTTCATTCTGTCAAAAAGCTCATCTGAAATATTTTCAATAGAAAAACCTTCCATCTGTCGCCTCCGCAAATATTCTGCCGTACCGGTTCATAAATCCTTATTGTACAGGCATAGATTTCATTCGTTATTTTCTACCCTTTCAGTATAAAGAATCTAAAGTGACGGTGCAAGAACCGAAAGCCAGTGCAAATGAACGCTGTTTTTAAAAAAATATGTATTTTTTCATTTTTATGTTTGACATCTCTAACTTCATATGCTATCATACATCTTGGTTAGAGAAATTTAACTATGTTGCTGTAACACATCCTTTCAAATGAGATTTTCAAAGCAAATCGTATCATTTGCATGTGGCAGATATTTCGCACGTATCTGCCACATGTGAATCTCAGCAACACAACTTATTGTTCTACACACATACACAAAATCTTAATTGCAGTGTGGCCCATCTCCACACTGCGCCTCCAAGAAAGTTTAAGACCTGCATCCCCATCAGATGCAGGTCTTATCTTGTCTCATAGGAAATTGCTTCGCATTCCCTATGAGACAAAACAATAGACCGGCGCCCCTTTCGGAAACGCCGGCCTTTTCATCTATGTACATTTAAGGATAATTCATTCGCGGTACCGCAACTGCTCCAGGTCAGTCCGGAACCTATATACGGTAGTCATTTTTTGATCAGATCAGTCCTTCAGCCGGAATCTTCCGATCAGAGAATTCAGTTCTGTAGCCTGCTTGCTCAGTTCTCCGGAAGATGCAGCACTCTCTTCTGCGGTTGCGGAGTTGGTCTGTACAACCGATGAAATCTGATCCAGACCGATCGTAACAGTATCAACAGCAGTCGCCTGTTCTGTCATTGTCATAGCGATATCTTCCACGAGAGACGTTACCTGTTCTGTATTCTTTGCCGCACGCTCCAGAGCTTCCGCTGTCTGCACAGTGATGGTCTCACCGTTTTTCACTGCATCCAAAGCACCCTGGATCAACTGTGCTGTAGACTTGGCAGCCTTCGCTGACTTACCTGCGAGGTTGCGGACTTCATCTGCCACAACCGCGAATCCTTTTCCGGAATCACCGGCACGGGCAGCCTCAACTGCTGCATTCAGCGCAAGAATGTTTGTCTGGAAGGCGATATCATCGATGGTCTTGATGATCTTGCTGATCTCATTGGATTTCTCAGTAATATCTGCCATGGCAGCCGTGAGCTCATGCATTTTTTCATTGGACTCTTTGATGACAGCATTTCCGTCATGGGAGAGGCCACTGACATCTGTGGTCTTCTTCGATGTGTCACGAACGCCGTCGTGGATTCTTGCCATCTCGGCATTGAGCTCCTCGATGGATGCAGCCTGCTCGGTGGCACCCTGAGCCAGAATCTGTGCTCCTGCGTCTACCTGCTCGGATCCGCTGTTTACACTCTCAGCTACGTTGCGGATATTCAAAAGTGTGTCATTCAGATGCTCTTTGATATTTGCTACGGATGCATGCAGAGACGCAAAATCGCCCTCGTACAGACTCTCATCATATGCGTCGTGGCTTAAGTTTCCTTCAGAAAGTTCTTCCAGCTGAACATCCAGATCCTCAATGATCCTGCGGAATCTCTCAGCCATGTACTGCAGATTTGCCACCAGATCACCGATCTCATCCTTGTAAGGATATTCAAATGATCCGGACAGATTTCCGTGGGAAATTCCCTTGGCCAGTTTCGCCATGCCATCCAGTGGTTTGAGAGAACGCTTCAGTGCCAGGGAAAGCACCAGGAGAAGGAGCACCAGTGTAACAATCTGAACAACAGACATGATCAAAATGCTCACATTCTGATCCTTCATAAGCTCTTTTACAGTAACAGCTGTGTGAACCCACCAGGTATCCGCACCAACCTGTACCGGTGTGTAGTAGCGACGAACGCCTGTATTCTCACGCATGAAGGGTTTGCCCTCAGCCATTTTTTCTTTATAAAATTCCACGGATGCCTGCGGAAGCAGATCGCTGAAGCTCTTTCCGACAGAAGACTCGTTATTGGAATAAACAACGTACTGGCTACCTGTATCAATCTCCACTACCAGTGACTCATAGGTATCATGGTCTGACACAAGCGTCGAATCAAATACGGATGTGCGAAGATCAATGCGAATCGCGCCCATCAGATCTCCATCGCTGATGATCGGATATATCGCAGGAACGACCATCTCCCCTGTAATTTCACTCTTAACCGGAATACCGTAAACCTCACGGCCTTCCTCAACAGCGTGAAGGTAATAATCCTTATCCTTTATCGTATCATATGTCAGCTTGGTAATTGTATCATTCTCGACATCCTCTCTGGTGAGATAAGGAGCGAATTCCTTGACATTCTTCTGGTACATGTTTGGAACAAAAATAGCTCCTGCACCTGCCACATTCTCGTTGGAATTAACAATGGATTTCAAAGTACTCATAATCATGATCTCGCGGTCACACCTGGACTCCACAAAGTCTACTCCGTCCAGAACAATACTGGGGTAAAGATCATCATTATCGTCAACTTCCTTGTGCATCTCAATCAGTGAATTGACCAGAGGGCGAACCAGTACTTCGTTCCTCTCTACAATGAATTCCAGTTCCGCAACATTTTTTGCTGCGATATCATTCATGCTACGTTCACTTGTCTTGTTGATGACACCTGTAAATAATGACCCAACGATCACATTCAATATTACAAAAGAAATGACCGTAAAGATTCCAATCATCAGTCCCAATCGTTTGCTCAGACGCATGCCTCTGATCCATTCCCGAAACATGCTTTTCTTTTTCTCCTTCACTGCAAGCTGCCTTTCCGTCACTAAACGACATATAGTTGTGATTTACGTTTCATTTCCCCTCACAATTCCAGACGGTAGTATATCACCGACAGAAAGATTGTAAAGCCCTTTTCGTCACTTTCGGTATAGTTTCGCCTGTGTGACCTCGACAGGCTCTGGTTTTGTCTCGCAGTTGTCATCTGCCGGAATTTTTATCGCATCATATCATTTGCGCAGTATTCTATTCTGTTATATGTCACATGCCAAAAGAGGCGTCTCTTGATCTTCTTCTCTTTTGAAGCGCCTCCGGAAGGGAAAAATTCGATTTGTTTTCTATAAATTTTGAAGCGAGAAACCCTCTTTTCCGCATAATAAAAGACCACTGTCCTGCATTTTTTCGCAAAAACAGTGGTCATTGTTCTTTTTTACTTCTTTCGCGGAATTACGTTTCTTCTGTATGCCGATCTGATGACACGATCTTTATTATCGTCATCATTTCTTATTTTCCGCAAATCTTTCAGGGCAGGTACCATCCTGACGGACTTTT
Source organism: Eubacterium sp. (assembly GCA_024684035.1). Classification (GTDB taxonomy): domain Bacteria; phylum Bacillota; class Clostridia; order Lachnospirales; family Lachnospiraceae; genus Bilifractor. The sequence goes on from JAIKXQ010000040.1 coordinate 40,670, forward strand.
TAGACATAGAAATCATCCAACGATTCCATTCATAAGAAGTTTGAGTCCCGCTACTCCGGCGGCAAACGCGCACGCTGCACAAGCAAGCACGATCATCCACAGGATCGTCCGCGCCGTCCCCTGAAACCGGATCCGGAAGAATGGATAGGGGCCGTCCACTTTGCCTATTTTGTTCAGATAAAGCATGGTAAACCCGTAGACCAGCGTAACCACAACCGGAAGCCAGATCCAGACAAAGGGCACGCCTTCTTCCACAAAAACATAAGATATGAAGGAAAGCACCGGAATCACCAGGTGATGGTACAGCCCGCTTCCGGAAAAAAGAAGCTTCCTGGCGTCCCCTGTCATGGGAACCAGCACAAAAGTCGTGACAAAGAACGTATGGGTCAGCATAGTGACCGTCAGATACCGGAATATTCCCACAAAGTATCTCTGCCCCAGAATCACCAGGAACAGCGAAGACCACAGAGTCAGAAAATTGGAGATCCGCGTGTAGTAGACCATCCCCTTCTTGAACTTTCTGTTCTTTATATTTCTCGTCAGTGGAATCAATTCAAGAATAACGATCAGCAGATTCAGTACTCGCGCCATACTGCCTCCTTTTTCCGGCTCTTACTCCGTTTTATCCTCCGCGTTCTCTGACGGGGAATATTTCTTTGTGCCGATGAGCTTCCACACAGCATCCAGATCTTTCACATCCACATCTTCCGGGATATCCGTAAAATCAGTGATGGTGCAATTTCCCTCAAGATCTTCATAGATATATACGATGGAATTCATCGGTTTAGCATCCGGAACAACGGCGGTTACTTTGCAGAGAATGGCGTGATTTTTTCCTGCCACCACCTGACTTCCAAGATAAGCCTCCGGCTCAATGGTGCTTCCAACAAAGTCTTCCTCCGCCTTTTCCAGGATTTTTTTGACCTCGTCCGTCACCTCGGACGATTCCGCCCGTCCCCATCCTCCGCACAGGATTTCCTCCACGGAATCCGCCTGCACCTCCGCGCTCTCCGTCCGGACAGCATCCGCCTCCTTCGGTTTTGTGTCCGAAGCATTCCCACAGGCCGTTGCTGCAGCTGCCATTCCTGCTACCAGCGTCGCTATCACCCATTTCTTTCTATTCATAAATATCCTCCCGTCCTGTATTGCGGACTTGTTTTCATATCAAAGCTCAGCATCAGCGATCTGATAATTTATCATCTATATTATAGCATTTTTTCTATGATAGCAGGATATTTTGATGTTATTTTATATCTCTCGAAAGGTGATAGTTTTATCTCAGCGTCAATGCTTTGATTTCAAAAAAATAGAGAACCACCGGTAGGCGATTTTCGCGTTACCGATGATTCTCATCTGTCATCTCTGTATTCCGAGTACTTCACCGTAGATCATTACCGCATTCCTCACACAGTCCTCGCAGGGGCACAGAGGTTTTCCGTCTGTGACAGCCTTGAGGTCTCTGCACTTAATGGCGCCGCATCTCTTACCGAATTCTTCCTGAATCTGACGCGTGACTTTGAGCGTTCCCTTGCCTTCGGTTTTCAGTCCCGCAATCATACCGGCACCGATGAGAGCCCCGCAGGTTGCCTCCAGATTTCCCATGCCGGCGCAGAAGCCGGCAGATATCTGTTTCAGCTGTTCCTCCGTCAAAGCTGTCTGGTCTGCCAGCGCCGCCGTAACCGCCTGGGCACAGTTATACTGCCCGGACATTTTCAGTTCTACTGCTTTTTCCGCCCGCTCCTGTAATGTCATCCTTTCGCTCCTTTCTCCGCAGGAATCCGGTTCACCGATTCCCGCAGCTCTTTCGAATCACCAGCGGCCATACACACACCGCAAAAAGTGCCAGGATCATTCTTGAGATAAAATTCCCCCAATGATCTCCCATTGCCGCTACAATAGTCGCCGGGTCGAACCACTCCTTCCAGTCAAAACACAATGCCGCACCGGATATCCGCCCGATTATTTCAGCCAAAAAATCTTCGCCCCCGCTACGAAAAACAGCAGGACAAAGGAAAGAACCAAGGGGATGATGCTGATACCAAACCTGGCTGTTGCCAATGCCAGCAAGCCTCCCAGGGCGGTTATAACGAAGACAGAAACGTTCATGCCGGTTATTTGGGTCTGTGCACCTTCGAAATCACTTATTTTCCAAAGGATGTACAGCGGGAGGAGACAAAGAATAATCAGTCCACTGCTACTGGCTTCGACAACCTGAAGGTGCCTTCCTATAGAAAATATGGTGATTGCCATGCCATATACGACGATGACCGAAAGAAATGTAAAGACTTCAAGGTTCAAAATTCTACAAATCTCTTTGTTGCCGTTGTTTTGTTCCATTCTCTAGTTCCCCCCATCTATATAAATCAAACGACAGAAGTCGCCTGTGTTCCTGCGTTAATGAGTTAACTATTTATGTATCGGCAGAATTATGACGTGTATAAGGGGAATATTTGAAAAAAAATGTTTTTTCTAGATCCGTTACTTTTCCATCACATAGGCAGAGGGCTTATATCTTATCCCGGTTTTGTAAAGTATGCACGAATCGTCTTACTTCCATGATGTGTTCTCCATCTTCGTGTATCACCACATAGTAAACAATATAGTTTCCAACGTAGATTCGATAGTACGGGTAATCTCGTTTCTTTTTCGACATTACCGGTTCATATCCTTCCGGATTACTCGCAAGTCGTTTCTGAATTGCTTTTTCGACATCGTCGAGGAGCTTTTCCGCAGAAGATGGATTTCTCAATCGGTTAGCAATATACATTACCGCAGTTTCGAGTTCCGATTGGAATAGAGGAAGGTATCGTACTATATAGTTCTGATCAGCCATTTAGCATTCTCCGAATAGAACCAAAAACTTCATCATGTGTCAATCTTTCCTCTGTCGAAGACGCAGCCGCGTCCGCAACATCCATAATGTATTCTTCCGGTTCAGTGATTCTTGAATATGCTTCAAGACTTAAGACAACCATTGACCCATATCCGTTTTTCGTCAAATAAACAGTTTCTCCACTTTGTACTATTTTTTCTATATCTGTGAATTTATTACGTAAATCGGAAACTGGTCTGATCTGCATCATATGAATTGCCTCCTTAATACTATCATTTACTTATCAATATAATGATAGCATAACAAGCGTATTTATATCAATATTTCTTGATTTATGAGTAAAAGAAAAGAGCCCCGTTCCAATAAGATCCTCACGAATGGATATCACAATCCCGTTTCCACCGTCAGACGGCTTCCATCTTTCGTCTTCTTGACACGGATCTGCTGAGGGATGTTCTCCATCAGTTCCTCCCGATGGCTGATAATTCCCACAAGCTTATTGGTGCCGGAGAGGTTGATCAGAATATCCATTGCACTCTCTATAGACTTTCTGTCCAGGGTTCCGAAGCCCTCGTCGATAAACAGGGCGTCCATCTGAATGCCACCCAGGTTCATAGAAACCGTATCGGACAGACCAAGTGCCAGACTCAGAGAAGCTTTAAAGCTCTCTCCTCCGGACAGGTTGCCTACCGGACGCCTGTGGCCGGTAAAATTGTCCAGGACTTCCAGATCAAGGAAGGTATTGCTCTTCTTTCCAAGGGAGTCTTCCTGCCGATACAATTCATACTGCCCGTCACTCATAGGAAGAAGCCTTCTGTTCGCTGCAGCGATGATTCCATCAAAGCCAGCCGCCTGGATGTACTGTTCGAGCGTAATCTTCCCGTTTCCGGTGGTTCCTTTTACCAGATTGTACAGTCTTGTGCTGATACTGTTCTCTTTTCGAGCCTTCTCCAGCGCTTCTTCTTGAGCAGAGATTTTCTCAAGTTTGTCCCGATTCCCCTGAAGTCTGTTCCGGATGGAGTTGCACTCTCTTTGAATGTTCTCCACCTGCGTCTTCTGTGAATCACAGGTTTCCTGAAGCTGAGCCACGTCAACCATCCGGCGTCCTTCGGCGTCTTTCTCTGCATCCACCAACTGCGTCTTATTCGTAGTAACTTCCTGTCTGTAGCGGTTAATCTCTGTCTCGGCTGCTGCGATTTCATCTTCTGTGCGCACGTTGCCGAGCATTTCGTCCACCGATGCAAAAGCATTCTCCCGTACTGCAGCATCCAGCTTCTGTCTGCTGCCCTCAGCTTCTTCTTGCGCTTTCACCAGAGAATCAAGCAGTGTCTTTAAGGCAGACTTCTCCGATGCCAGTTTTTCGCCAGCCTTTTTGCTTGTTTCCTCAGATTCTTTGATCCGGTCTTCGATTTCCTGCTTTTGGATCTGTGCTTTCCCTCTCTCTGCCTCTGCGGTTTTCCAGCTGTCAAAGCTCAGCTCTGTCAGAGTTTTCAGAACAGCTTCTTTCTCCGCTTTGGCCGTCTCTGTCTCCTGTTTCTTATTCCTGAAGTTTTCCTTATCTTTCGTCAGAGTCTCTGTTTTGGCTCCCTGCGCCTTATCCAGATCATCTTTTGCCTGAGCGAGAACCTCGTCATCCTTCTTCAAATCTATCTGCCGTCTGGTATTCTCTTTAAGCTTCTCGCTTACGGTATCCCGGGCTGCTTTGATGTCGTTGATCAGATCCTCCAGTTCTCTGCCAGTGCCATCCATATCAAGGATCTTATTCTCCAGGCAGTCAAGGATATCTTCCCGCAGGCGAACCTCAAATTCTCCCAGCGAAGTTTTCGCAGTTTCCGCAGCTGTATTTGCTTTTGCCTTTTCTGACTGAAGCCTCTCTTCAACGACCTTTAATTCTTCGAACCTCTCTTCAGTGACTGCCTCTTTCGGAATCGTAGCAAGTTCCGGGTGATGTACAGAGCCGCAGACAGGACATTTCTGCCCCTCCTCGAGTCCCTGCGCCAGGATGCCTGCACGGCAGTCGTCCAGAATTCTCTCAGCTTCCATACGTTCTTTATTCGCCTTTTCGTATGCCTCAAAGGCTTCTTTATAATCCGACTGCCTGCGGACGAGATCTTCCTTCTTGCTCTCTCTATCGGGTATTTCGGTATCGATAATTGTATTCATACGATCTCGCAAATCCCTGATTTTCTCGCCGGCAGCGATGATCTCTACCAGTTTTTCCGGTGTATTTTTAAGCTTTTCTATCGTTTCTTTGAGCGCTTCGATTTCGTCTTTAAGAGCTTTCTCTCTTTCCTCTAACGAGGTCTCTTCAGCCGCAAATCCCCGGGAAGCATTTTCCAGTTTCTCAATTTCACCGGTCAGTTCTTCTCTTTGGCGATACTTACTCTCTTCCTGATCAATCGTGGTGATCAGCTTTTGAAGTTTATCTGCCTCCGGCTGTTTTTCTTTTGCCTGCGTCAGGGATGTGCCGGCCTGTCCGGCTTTCATCTCGGCATTCTTTACCGCTTCTTCTTTTTGTGAGATCTGAGATTCAATCCCTTCTACGTTCTTTGCCTTATCTTTCCATGACGAATAAACAGGCATCACCTCTCTGGTCGCCCGTTTCTGTCTGGTTAAGAGCTTTTCTTTTTCATCAATTTCCGGCTTCTTCCCGGCCAGTTCTTTTTCTTTTGCCTGAAGGCCTTCCAGTCTGGAAATAAACCCGTTATTCGTCTCTGCAGTTGCGAGATCTTTATTACTCTTTTCACACTCCGCCTCCAGAGCCTTCCGTCTTTCGTCCGCTCCTGCCAGCTTCGTTTCATCCGAACCGATAACATTCTTTATCGTCTCCATGATTTCTTCCAGATTCCAGGCACTTCCGGATCTCTTTGCACGCTCCTGAAGTTCTGCCAATGACTCCGCAGCTTCTTCCCCTGCATCCACCGCAACATCAGAAAAATACTGTACGATGCTATCCTCAGTTCGCGCTTTCTGCTTGTAGCTGACATCCATACGGTCTTTGAGCTTAAATTCGATACTGTTGTAGCCACTGGTCTGAAAAATCGTTCGCAGGATCTTCGTCCGCTCATCCGTTTTCGCATTGAGCAGCGCCCAGAATTCCCCCTGCGCGATCATAGCAATCTGTTTGAATTGCTTTACATCCACGTGGAGGAGGTCTTTTACGGCCTCATTTACCTGTTTTTGTCCCTCGATGGGGGTATCGTCTCCCGAATAAAAAACAGCGTTTTCTTTGATGGAAATCATTCCGTCGCCACGTTTTTTCTTCCGCTCATACTCAGGGCTTCTCTTGACATGGTAGTCCCTGCCCTGATGTGTAAAGTAAAAATCGACGTAGGTCTCCGTTGTTTCCTTCGCGTACTCGCTTCGGAGATTCTTTGTATCCCTGTAGGAACCACTGGTCTCTCCATACAACGCAAAACAGATCGCGTCAAAAATAGTAGTCTTTCCCGCTCCCGTATCACCGGAGATCAGAAACAGGCCTTTGTCCTCGAATGTAGAAAACTCGATGGCAGGCATCTCGTCGGCGTAGGGTCCGAATGCGCTCATAATCAGTTTAACCGGCTTCATGTAATACACCTGCCTCTCTCGCCACTGTTCTCATGACGTCCATTTCCTCTTCGCTGATTTCACAGCCATACATCTGTCTGTAAAAATCGCTGATCAGTTCATCAAAGGATCTATTCTCCGCGATCTTTGAAATATCCACCTGCTCGATTTCCCTGGTATGCGAATTGTCATAATCAATTTTTACCGTATTGGGATAGGTCTGCTGAAAAATGCCCATGGCGTCGCTTATGATTTCCTCATCCGTAAGCGTTGCATAGATGAAATCCTCCGGTGCAGTGACGTTCGCCTTATCAAGCAGGACTTTTAACTCACCTTTCAGATGTCTCATATTCCGCATGGGTCTGATGGGAACCAGTTCAATCTCCACTTTGCCTTTTCCGCTGACGGTAATGATCGGTACGGATTTCTCATTGTTCACTTCGCTGAGAGAATACTTGAGAGGCGAACCGGAATATCTGACTTCCCTGCGTCCCACCTGTTGCGGGGAGTGAATGTGTCCCAGCGCCACATAGTCAAATGCATCGAAACAGTCACAGCCGATTTTTTCAATGGTTCCCACACTCTGCGTTCCGAGACTCTCCGAGCCGGAGAGCTCCGGATCCTCACTCTTTCCCATTACAAACTGATGTGCCACCAGCACGTTGTTTCTTGATTCATCAATATCCGCCTGATCAAGAATTGCCCGAACCGCATCATCATAGGACTCGATCTTTGCCTCCGTCAGGAAATGTCTCACCTGAGAAGCTTTCACAAACGGAAGCAGATAGATATCTGTCTCATCTTCACCCACCTTCAGCGTATGCTTCTGAAGATTTCCCTCATACTTCGTGGAAATAAAAATATGATTGGCCTCAAACAGATTGCTTCCGTAATTCAGTCGTTCATCGGAATCGTGGTTTCCGCTCACCATATATACGTAGACATTCCTTTTGGCCAGATTGCTCAGAAAATAGTCGAGCATTCTCGTCGCCGCTTCACTGGGTATTGCCTTATCATAGACATCTCCAGCGATCAAAACAGCGTCTACCGCCTGCTGATCAACGATCCCCAGTAATTGATCCAACATATATTCCTGATCTTTTGTCAGGTCAAACTCACCCAGCGATTTGCCCAGATGCAAATCACCTATGTGCATTAGTTTCATTTCGTTCCCCCTCGCTATATTATCAAGCATCTTCCACTTTCGCGTTTAAAGGAGTATAATGTCACATTTTTCAAAAATATACCCATTTAACACTGTTTTTACTTCTTTATCCCTTTACGCTGTAATATTCCTTCTTGACCGGATCATAAGTGCTTTCTGTATCAGGGATCCTACCTCTCTCATGCTCTTTCCTCCCAAATTACTCCGCTGCTATCCTTCCTGCTTCATACTTTCCATATATGCAACCACGTACTCGCGCAGCTCTTCGACCACATCGTCCGGACCCACAAGCTGCACCCTGGGTCCCAAGCCGAACAACCAGCCGAAAAAATGCTGACTAACGGTTACGTCTACATTAAACTCACTGTGGTTTTCATCCACCGGATAGAAGGTTATGTCCTTGCCGAAGCGATCCAGGAATACGCCGCAAAGGGTATTCTCAAACCGGATCCGCACATTCCTTCTGTTCCCTCCATACATGGCAAAGGTTGTCTTGGAGACGTTGGCCATGTCATATTCTTTGAACTCTTTCTGACCGCTTCTCTCATCTTCCGTGATGGAGATACGCATCATCTTGTCGACACGATAGCTCTTCACCATTTGAGCCCAGTCATCGTAGGCAATCATGTAGTAATTCTCATCCACCCAGGTCAGTGCCCAGGGACTTACGACAAACCAGTTATCATGATTCCTGGCAACAAGCTTCTTGTTGATGTCCCATTTATAGTACTTGAAGCGGATCTTTCGATTCTCGTTGATGGCTGTGTAGACTTCATCCACGTTGTAGAAAACACTCTCGTTCATGGCTTTCACGCGATCATCCATGAAGACCTGACGCTGCAGCGTCTTGCCCTGATATTCGCTGACAAAGCGCTTCACTTTTGCAATCAACTCCCTGGATTTCGTCCGCGTGATGAACTTGGAAGACTGAATCGCATCCACAAGAAGCTTCACCTCTGCCAGCTCAAACTCACGCTTTCCCACATGGTAGTATGTTTTCGGGCCTCTCTGTTCTTTGAGGATCTCAATACCGAACTTATTCCTCATATCCTCAAAATCCGAATAGATACTTTTGCGTTCTGCCGTCACATCATACTTCTCCAGCTCCTTCATGATCTGCGGCATCGTCAATGCATGCTCATCATCCGTTTTCTCCAGCATGATTCGCATCAGGTATATAAGCTTAAACTTTAGATTCGTTCCTCTGGACATAGTAACAGTACCCCCCGCTGTTGTTTTTCTCTGTTGTCCATTATACTCGTCCGAATCCCGTCACGCACACGCAAACCCCGAAAAATCAAACAAATCCCCCAGCGTACTTCCGATTCTCGTCGGCTCCATTGCTTCCTTGATTTTCCGAAGAGTCACATTGAAGAGATTCTCATCTCTGAAAATCTGAAGAAGCTCTGCGGTATTTCTCGCATCATCCAAGGCGTCATGTTCTCTTCCGGTAAAATCAATCCCGGCCATATTCAACGCCATCTTCAATGACATCTGCCGTTTAAATCCCAAATGCGAATCGAACTCCTGCTGAAAATCAGACCAGGCATTTCCAAGGAGCTCCGCCTCTTCTGAAGATACATCGTATCTCTTCAGGACTATTTCCTTTGCGATCTGGTTATAATCCGAATCGCTCCATGCATGGATCGTCACTGCATCGCCGGTTCCAAGACACCAGTTGGTAAACATGCGAAGCGCTTCGTTGAACTTTGGAGCATTCTCAACCATATCATCTGTAATTCCTGTCAGTATGGTGATGTTTCCTGCAATGCCATCCGAATACTCCGGTTTTACATACGTGCGAAAACAAGAAATTTCCTGCAGGTCATCATCGAGCATTACGGCGCCTATCTCGATCGTCTCCAGATTGCAGATTCTTCTTGCTTCTGATTTGCGACTGATACTGTTCATTTCCAGATCCACTACAATATGCTTCATGCGATACCTCCCTCAAACATGTCTTATTTTTTCTTCTATATATATATGATATCGCATAAGGTGTCCGTTAAAAATGCCATCTTTTTTCTCAAGAAATGTGTGTAACCCTGCCTCTTGTTTAAAGTGGTCGAATTCGACCACTTTAAAACTTGGATTCGCCAGGAATATGAACCTTTTACCTTTGTAAAAACATAAGATCAAATGCGGGACGCAGTCCTTCGTATGTAAACAAACGGCAGAGATTTCGATCTCTGCCGTTTCCATTATACCTTTCACTTGTCGCTGTTTAGAATCGCTTCTACCTCATCCCTTTTCTCATACAGAACGCATCCGCCATCATGATCGTCTAAGAGCACGCCCTCTTTCTGGAGTGCTTTGAACAGTTTCGAGTTCATGGCTTCCCGAAGGGATGTTTCTTTTACGTTTATATCCGAATATGGCGAAAACGGACATGGTTCTGCCCCGCCATGTGAATTGATGTGGAAAAATCCTCTTCCCGCCGCTATGCATCCGCCGGAGCTCTTCTCATCTCCAGGGAAAGATACAAACACCATTTCCGGATGTTCCCGACGCAACCTCATAATTTCATTTCGCAGGTATTCTCTTTCTTCGTCCCCGGGCGCGAGATGCGTCGAATCCTCTGTCACAGGCACAAACTCCACAAAAATCACTGCCTTACAACCTTTGTCCGAGAGTTTCCCGATAAAGCTCTCGGAAGATACCATGTCCAGATTATCTGTGGTAACCGTTACGGATGCTCCGTAGATGAGACCGCGTCTGTTCAGCTCATCCATATTAGAGACCAGCTTGTCATAGACCCCTGCGCCACGCCTTCGATCAGTTGCGTCCTTTTCCCCTTCAATGCTCATGATGGGGATCAGATTTCTATTCCTGTCGAACAGCTCAAAATACTTATCCCCCATGTATATTCCGTTGGTAAAAACCGGAAACAGGATGTTCTGCTTCCTGCCGGCAGCTTCGATGACGCCTCTGCGAAGAAGAGGTTCTCCACCGGCAAGGAGGATAAAGCTGACTCCTAGGTCATCTGCCTCATCAAAAACCTTCAGCCAGTCCTCATCCGTGAGCTGCCGAACCGGCTCCGTATCTTCCGTTGCATTGTTGCATCTGGAATAGCAGCCTGCGCAGTGAAGATTGCAGCTGCTGGTTATACTTGCAATGAGAAACGGCGGGATATGCTCACCTTCAGCCTCCAGCTTCGCTCTTTTCCTGGATGCTGCTTTCGACGCCAGCGCAAATTTAGCCATATAAGCACTTTCCCTTGGATTTCTGAGCGTCGCCTTTATGGCGTCGGAAACCACTCTCTCGACACCCCTGGTCATATATTCCTGAATATCAAAATCCTTACTCATCATTCCACACCTTTCTCACCTGATATTTTTGCGTCCTTACTCCAAGACATCCGAATCAGTGTTCAATTTTGCGCCATTTGATTGTTTGAAATCTTTTATATATCATAACCGATTCGATATTGTTTTTCAAGGCAAAAAAACTGCCATCAGAAAACTGATGGCAGAATAATTATTTCTCATTCTCTCTCTATCTCGAACTCATGTCTTTCCGAAGGGATGTTCTGCTTATTACCTGAATAGATTACCTGTGTTTTGCATCGCAGTAACCTCGCCATCCTCTATGCGCATCAACAACTAACCCCTCCTGTACAGAAGGACTCTCCAGCGATCGTTCTGCCATCGACAGATGATTCTTTATTCTTTCACCGCCACATCTTCCTTCCGTCATCAGCGCCTCACGCAATCTTCCAGCTGACCGCTTTCTTCCGGCCGGAAACGAAATTGCGGTAGATGCCGTCTTCGTTCATCAGTTCTTTGTGTTTGCCCTTCTGAACGATCCGACCCTTGTCGATGACCAGAATCTGATCTGCGTTCCGCACCGTCTTCAGCCGGTGAGCGATCATAATGATGGTCTTCTCTCTTGTGAGATTGGCGATGGCTTCCGTAAGCTCCTTCTCATTCTCCGGATCGACATTGGCTGTTGCCTCATCGAGAATGATGATCGGCGCGTCCTTCATGATTGCTCTGGCAATGGCAATCCGCTGTTTTTCTCCTCCTGACAGGGTGGCGCCGCCTTCTCCCACAACCGTCTCATAGCCATTCGGGAGTGACTGAATGAAATCATGACAGCAGGCTTTTTTTGCCGCCGCAATGACTTCTTCCATGGAAGCCTCCGGCCGTCCGAAACGGATGTTGTTGGCGATGGTATCTTCAAACAGATAGACCTTCTGGAAGACGAAGCTGAAATTCTCCATCAGGGAATCAAAACTGTATTCTCTCACGTCTCTGCCGCCGAGAGTGATTTTTCCCTGGCGGACATCCCAGAATCTGGCAATCAGCGACGTGAGGGTTGTCTTTCCACCGCCGGAAGGACCG
>JAIKXQ010000055.1 GCA_024684035.1 Eubacterium sp.
TCGGTACACGACGGAAAAGGCATCCGGACCGTGGTTTTTCTGAAGGGCTGTCCGCTCCGCTGTGCCTGGTGCGCCAATCCCGAATCCCAGCGGGCGGTTCCCGAGATGGGCTGGACGAAGGGGCTCTGCATCGGTTGCGGAGAGTGCCGGAAGAAACTTCCGAATCTCTCCTGTCACTTTGAGGAGGGCGGTGAAGGACGGCTCTTCTGGGATACCGGAGCTTCCTTTGATCCGGAGGCAGCGCGGAAAGTATGCCCCTCCGAGGCTTTCCATGTGATCGGAAAAGAGATGTCGGCGGAAGAAGTGCTGGAAGAAGTATTAAGAGACAGGGCCTTTTATGATTCATCCTTTGGCGGGATCACCCTCTCTGGCGGAGAACCGCTGATGCAGGCGGATTTTGCCTGTGAGATTCTTTTGGAGGCCGGAAAACACGGTCTGCACCGTGCCATCGAGACCTGTGGCTACGCCTCCTGGGAGAAGTATGAGAGAGTCGTCGCCCTTGTCGACGAACTGATCGCGGATGTAAAACTGATGGATACGGATAAACACAAGGTCTGGACCGGACGGGGCAATGAGCCGGTTCTCGAAAACCTTCGCAGAGCGAGAGAAACATTTCCCGGTCTTCCGATCCATGTCCGCACCCCCGTCATTCCGGACGTCAACGACACGGAGGAGGAGATCACGGCAATCCGGGACTTCGCAAAGGAAATCGGCGCGGACTATGAGCTGCTTCGCTACCACCGGCTTGGAGAGCCGAAGTACGAATCTCTGAACCGGGTATACCCGATGGGCACCAGAGAGCTTTCGGCCAGGGCTTTCCGGGAGCTGCAGACATATATTTCTCAAACATAAAAAGACACAGACACTGGATGAGCGGTCATTGCAGTGTCTGCTTTTTTGTTTCACAAGAAATTGCTCCGGGATTTGATGTTGATCCCAATATTTTACAAGAAAAGCCCGTGGGGCAGGGGCAGACCCGCAAACGATAGGAAGTCGAGGACAGAATCGCGAGCATAGCGTCGCCGGTGGAGGACTGTCTGAGCGCACGTGATATACGAAACCAATGTTGTTACCGTGGTATTTTGCGCGAGTTTCCGGAACCGGCGACAACAGGCGGCGCAGCGATGAGGACGAGGCGACGTGTTTGCGGGTGTGTCCCTGCCCTGCGGGCAAGCAAGTGATGCACCTTTCGTCCTTGAAGAATCCGCTGTAATTGAGTAAAGTAGAAGTGAATAAACAGCGCTCTTTGACGTGTGGAGGATTGCGATGAAAGAAGATTATTTAAAAGCGAAAAAGATCGGTGACCGGACGGTCCGCAAGGCGTTGAACGAGGGTCGATATCCGTATCTTCCCTCACTGTCCTATGCACTGGAGGAGTTCTCGAAGCTGCCTAAGATTCCGCTGGGCATCCATGAGATTCCGCTTTCCATGATTGTCGGCACCGTCACGGACGAGAGACAGAACGCCTTCGCGGCGGATTTTATGCCAATCCTCAGCGTGTACACGGAGTTCGGGACGAAGTGGTCCAATCTCATCGATTCCCAGCAGGTGGAGGGGATCCGGGATCCGATCCGCTGTTATGAATATATGAACCGCTTCTATGTGCTGGAGGGCAATAAGAGAGTGTCGGTCATGAAGTACTCCGGTGCCTACTCCATCACGGCGGATATTGAGAGGATCATGCCGCACAGGACAGACGAGAAGGACGTGCAGGTCTACTACGAGTTTCTGGATTTTTACAAGGTGACGGGGCTCTTCGAGATTGTCTGCACAGAACCCGGCAGTTATCAGAAACTGGCGGCCATGTACGGAATGAACCTGGAGCAGGAATGGCCGGATCGACCTCTGGAGGACATCCGCTCCGATTTCCGCTATTTCCTGAAGAGCTACATGAACAAAGGCGGAGACAAACTGCATATCACGCCGGGGGAAGCTTTCCTCACGTTCCGCACCATCTATCGGGATACAAAACTGGTAGAAGAGTCCGAGAGCAGTATCGGACAGAAGATCGGAAATATCTGGAATGAGCTGCTCAGCGCGGCAAACGCCAATGGTATCGTTCTTCTGGAGACTCCGGAGGCCGTCGAGAAAAGAAACTCCATTTTTCAGGGACTTCTCAGCATGACACCGACCTATAGCAAAGAAAAACCCCTGCGCGTTGCCTTCCTGTATTCGAAGGAGGCGGAGACTTCCCGCTGGATTTACGGACATGAGCTGGGACGCAACGAGATCAACGAGCGCTTCGGTGGCATTGTGGAGACCATCGCCTTTGAGGATTGCAATTCTCCGGAGAAGATCGACAAGGCCTTCGCCGCGGCGGCAGCGGACAATGATGAGGTAGTCTTTGCCACATCTCCGGATATGATGGACGCGGCTCTGCGGGCTGCCATCCGGTATCCGGACATGAAGATCCTCGACTGTTCCATCAATCTTGTGAGCAGCGCGGTGCGGACCTATTATCCGAAGATGTACGAGGCGAAATTTATCATGGGTGCCCTGGCGGCGGCATACACGGACGATCATCGCATCGGCTATGTGGCCGATTA
>JAIKXQ010000059.1 GCA_024684035.1 Eubacterium sp.
GAGATTGCGGAAGCATCTGCAAACAGGCGGCGGAGCGCTGAGGACGACGCAACGTGTGAGCGTGTATACTCTGCCCTGCACGCACACGGACACATCGCACTTCCGCTTTGCCGCGAACTGTGCTAAAATCATCTATTACAGGATATTCCCACCCGGTTTGGCAGAACCGGAAGGGAGCTTCTATGACGAATTACATGAAGACCATGAAAGCGATGCCACAGGAGGAGCGCCCCTATGAGCGTTGTATCCGTCAGGGACCGCAACACTTAAGCGACGCGGAACTTCTGGCGGTTCTTCTGAGGACAGGACGGCAGAACTGTTCTGCCCTGGAACTGGCCGATGAAATTCTTCACCTCTGTCCGTTCGAAAGCGGAGTGACAGGTCTTTTGCACCTGAACCTGCAGCAGCTTCGGGAGGTGAGGGGCATCGGAGATGTGAAGGCAGTGCAGATCCTCTGTCTGGGGGAATTGTCCAGAAGAATCTCCAAGAGGGAGGTCAGGCGGAGAATCTGTTTTTCCGCACCCTCAGGCGTGGCGGAGTACTATGTGGAATCCTTAAGGTATGAAGAGCAGGAAGTGGTTTGCGCGGTGATGCTGGATACGAAGAATCATCTGCTTGGGGAGGCGGAGATTTCTCGAGGAACCGTGAACCAGTCCCTGATTTCACCCAGAGAACTTTTTCTCTCGGCTCTTTCTTTTCATGCAGTTTCGGTGATTCTCGTGCACAATCACCCCAGCGGAGATCCGTCTCCCAGCGGGGATGATCAGGATATAACAGAGAGGATCCGGTGCGCGGGCGAGCTGCTGGGGATTCGTCTGGTGGATCATATTATCATCGGGGACGGTGAGTACTTCAGCTTTATGGAACATGGTCTGCTTGCTGAGCATAAGTGAGGGGTTATCAGAATGAATTATCACCATGTGTTCGGAATTGATATGGGCACCGGCCAGGTCAAGATTTATGATCAGGCGGATGATACAATCAAAAAAGAAATGAATATGATAGCCGTCAGGAACAAAAATACGGTCTTTGCCGTTGGAAATGATGCCTACGATATGTACGAGAAAACACCGGAAAATATCGAGATCATCACACCCATGGGCAGTGGCCGTATTAATAATGTCCTGATGATGGAAGCTGTCCTTCATACGCTTCTCGGGCGCACGGCAGGATCTGTTGGCATGAGCCCGATCCTGTATTTTTCTGTGCCCGTGGATATGACGGAGATCGAGCGGAGGGCTTACACCACAATTGCCTGTAAGGGGCGTTTCCGGAAGGCGAAGGTCTTCATGGTGGAAAAACCAATTGCGGACGCCATCACCTTCGGAATCCCATTGCAGACCACGGAGGGCTGCATTCTTGTAAACATCGGCGCCCAGTGCACGGAGGTCTCGGTCATCGCTGACAAACGTGTAATTTTCAGCAGCACCATACCGGTGGGAGGCCAGACGTTTTCCACAGCCATTGTGGAGGGAATCCGAAGAAAGAACAATTTCCTTGTGAGCACCAGAACGGCTCAGAGACTGAAAATCACGCTCACGAGCCTGGATGAAGAAGTCCACGAGGGCTGCAAGGTCATCGGCATCGATACGACAAACGGACTTCCGAGAGACGGCATCGTCTCATCGGCAAATGTTTCCGCCTGTGTTGAAGAAAAGGTGGAAGAGATCGTGTCCGAACTGATCCGGATTCTTGAACGGATTCCGCCGCAGGTAAGACTCAGTGCACTCTCCAAAGGTCTCTATTTCACCGGCGGAAGTATGCGGATTCCCGGAATCCGGGAATATTTTTCCTACAGACTCGGCTGTCCCATTATTGTCTCCGGACATTATGAGATGAGTACGATCTACGGATTAAAGGAAATTATCAATAACGACAGGTTGCAGCACTGGGTATACATTCCCGGAAAGAAGACGAGAGAAAGATGAAAAACAACGGTACACATGTAAAGAGCAGAAATCTTCTGGTTGTCCTCACGATTATCTGTATATCGGTCATTATGCTGACGGCGAACAAGGTCGTCAGTGTCGCCCCCTTAAGAAATGCTGCAGGAACGCTGATTGTTCCGTTTCAGACCGGTCTCAACCGGGTGGGGGAGGCTTTAAACGGACAGCGGATCGGAGCGAAAAACGCCAGAGAGCTGGCGGACGAGAATGAGAAGCTGAAAAAGAAAGTCACGCAGCTGGAGGAGCAGAATACGATTCTTGAGGAAAATACCCGGGAACTGGATGATCTTCGCAAACTCTATCAGCTTGACAGTGATTATTCCAGCTATGAAAAGGTTGCCGCAGAAGTCATCGCCAAAGATCCGGGAAACTGGTACAGTACCTTTACCATCAATAAGGGAAGCAAGGACGGCATCAAGAAAAATATGAACGTCATCGCGGACGGCGGACTTGCCGGGATCGTGACAGACGTGGGACGAAACTGGGCGAAGGTGCGAAGCATCATCGATGATGACAACAATGTCAGCGCCATGGTTCTGGCGACGACGGAAAACTGTATAGTCACCGGTGACCTCTCCCTGTATGCAGAGGGAAAACTTTCCCTTGGACAGCTCAAATCCGACGGGCAGACCAGCGTGGGAGACAGGGTGGTGACATCCAATATCAGTTCCCGCTATCTGCCGGGTATTCTCATCGGTTATGTGGATTCCATTGAGGAGGATTCCAATCATCTGACGAAGAACGGCTACATTCTTCCGGTCGTGGACTTCAAGCGGATCAATCATGTATTTGTGATTCTCTCTTTGAAGGAGAACGGGGACGGAAGCACGACGGATGACGATCTCGCCGCGGCAAAACCTGCGGCTTCCCAGGATGCGGCAGCTGCGGGAGCGACTACAGCTTCCCCGACACCTTCGTCTGCACCTGCGCCTGCGGAAGGTGAGGCCGGCGATACACAGGGGACGGACGTTGCCACGGAAACGGAGAATCCGGACGAAGGGCAGGAAACTCCTGCGGATGATCAGGGAACCGGGGAATAAGGAGCGTCAGATAAGATGAAGAGACGAATCATATTTTTTCTGATCATTTTCGGGACCTTTGTCCTTCAGACGGTTCTGGGCAATCTGCTGCCGGACAATGTGGCAACGCCGAATCTGTTGTTAATTCTCTCGGTATCCATGGGATTTATGCGGGGGAAGAAGTCCGGGATGTGGACCGGCCTTGTGAGCGGTCTGTTCGTAGACCTGTTCTTCGGGAATGTATTCGGCCTGAATGCTCTTCTCCTGATGTATGTGGGATATCTGAGCGGTTTGATGTACAAGATGTTTTTTGATAATGATATCCGGATCCCGATGGTAGCCGTGGCCGTCAGCGACTTCGTCTACAATATACTGTTCTTTGTGGTGAGTTTTGCCATTCATCACAGACTGAAAATCGGCGCCTATCTGATGGGAACGATTTTTCCGGAAGTTGTCAGTTCTGTTATTTTTACAATTGGCTTTTACTGGATCTATTACTGGCTCAACAAGAAAATTGTGGCCGGTGAACTGGAGGAAGAGCAGTCACCGTGGTTAAGAAGATAAGAAAGAAGATAAAGCATAAACTGATCGCTTTTTTCAGCCAGAGAAATCTGGTTCTTCTGGTGGTATTCGGAATGTTGTCCGCCATTCTGGCAGGACGTCTTTTCGTACTGCAGATTGTGAACGGTCAGTATTACACAGATTCCTTTACGGTAAAAACAACCGCAACGCGTATGATCAAGAGCAGTCGCGGAAACATCTATGATGCGACAGGCAAGCTTCTGGCATATAACAAGCTGGCCAACAATGTCACCATGGAGGACAGCGGCAGCTATGATACCACTAGGGAGAAGAATCTGACGCTGAACGGGGAAATCCGTCAGCTGACGCAGATGATCCGTAAGAACGGAGACATGCTTGCCCACGATTTTCATATCATTGTGGGAACCACCGGAAGGTACACCTTTGATACGGACAACGAGGTGACTCTGGCCAGATTCCGTGCGGATGTCTACGGTTATGCCACGATCGATGAGTTGAAGAGTGATGAGGTCTATGCCAGCGCAGAGAAGATCATGAAAGATCTCTGCTCGGAGGATTTTTTCCAGCTTACAGATTCGGAGGAACCCATCACAGACAAAGAGAAGGAGAAATACGGCCTTCCGGATGACTACGACAAGCAGGAGGCGCTGGATATCGTCATTGTCCGCTATCAGCTAAAGCTCGTTACGTATCAGAGATACATGGCGGTCACGGTTGCCCAGAATGTGTCGGAACAGACCGTTGCGGATGTGCGTGAGAATCAGGATCTGCTCAAGGGCGTGGATGTGACGGAGGATTACATCCGTGTGTATAACAGCTCTGAGGCACTCTCGCCGATCCTTGGCTACACGGGACGACCTTCTCAGGAGGAGCTGGAGAAACTGCAGAGCAAAGACAAGAAAAAGAATTACTCCAGCAGCTCGGTCATCGGAAAGGCCGGCATCGAGCAGTACATGGAAACCACTCTGCAGGGAACGGACGGAAGCGAAGAGGTGACGGTCGACAATCTTGGTAAAGTTGTCGCCGAGAATAAGAAATCAAGAAAAGAACCGGTCAAGGGTGACGATGTGTATTTGACCATTGACAGCGAGCTGCAGGACGCCTGCTACAAAATTCTGGAACAGCGGATCGCCGGTGTTCTTTTAAAGAATCTGACAGACGCGAAGAAAATAGACGCGAAGGTTCTCGAAGACAACGATACCATGGCGGTTGCCAGCTACGACTGTTACAACGCCATGATCAAGAACAATATCATCGATACGTCGCGTTTTTCCGCGGAGGATGCCACTCCTACCGAGCAGCAGATGTACAGCAGCCTGAAACAGACGGAAGAGCAGATTTTTTCCTGGTTCACGGAGCAGATGAACAGTGGTTCACCCACTGCTTACAAGGATCTTAACGATGCCCAGAAGAGTTACGTGGATTATATTCTGGATGATTATCTCACGACGAACTGTGAGATTCTTAATGGAAACAACATCAACACCGATGACAGCACCTATCTGGAGCTGTACAAAGATGAGTCGATCAGCCCCGCTGAATATCTGCGGTATGCTGCGAATAACGGTTGGGTCAATGTGACAGCGCTTCCCAGAAACAAATCCAGTTACCTCA
Source organism: Eubacterium sp. (assembly GCA_024684035.1). Lineage (GTDB taxonomy): Bacteria > Bacillota > Clostridia > Lachnospirales > Lachnospiraceae > Bilifractor. The sequence continues at coordinate 5,123 of JAIKXQ010000059.1, forward strand.
CGTCGGATGAGATTTTTCAGGCGGTGGTAAAATATGTGACGGATCATATCGCCGACAACAGGGGCTTTGAGAAGATCGTGTACTATTACATGCTCATGGACGGTGTGATTTCGCCGTCGCAGATTATGCAGTGCCTCTACGATCAGGGAGTACTCTCGACGGATGACGGTGTCTACCCGAATTTTGCAGCCGGTCAGATGACGGCCTACGATCTCATGGTCAATAAGATCAGCGGACTTCAGATCACACCGGCCATGCTGGCTCTCGATCCCTGTTCCGGATCCATTGTGATTGCGGATCCGAAGACCGGTGATGTAAAGGCCTGTGTCACCTACCCGGGATATGACAACAACCGCCTTGCCAATGAGATGGATGTGGAGTACTTCAACAAGCTGAATGCGGATATGTCTACTCCCTTCTACAACAAGGCGACCCAGCAGCTGACGGCGCCAGGCTCTACTTACAAGATGGTTATGGCAGCGGCCGGCATGGATAAAAACGTGGTGGATGAGTACGAGGGAATTGATTGTACCGGTATCTTCGGTAAAGACCTGGAATTCCTCAGTGACCAGGACCGCGTGCACTGCTGGAACAAGAACGGTCACGGTATGCTGAATGTCATCAGTGCCCTTGAGAATTCCTGTAACGTGTACTTCTGTACCGTTGCGATTCGCCTCGGAGAAGACCAAAAAGGAAACTATGCCCAGGCGCGGGCCCTCGAACAGGAGCAGAAGTACTCTGCCATGTTTGGTCTGGACAAGACTACGGGAATACAGACGCCGGAATCGGAACCCCATGTGACGGACGACATGGCTATTCCTTCGTCAATCGGACAGGGAACCCATCAGTACACGACGACACAGCTGGCCAGATATGTCTCAGCCATTGCCAACCGGGGAAAGGTCAATGATTTTTCTCTGGTGCAGAGGGTGACGGATTCGGACGGAAAAATACTTAAAAAGCACACGACGAAGACGGTGGCTACCGCAAAATTCAAGGATGATACCTGGGACGCCATCTATCAGGGAATGTTCAACGCGGTTTCGAATGATCAGGTGTGGTCCGGCTTTGACAGCAGTATTACCGTGCGGGCAAAGACGGGAACGGCACAGGAGTCCATGCTCCGGCCTGACCATGCCCTTGCGGTTGGATTCACACAGTCCTCGGACGGAACCAGGAAATACGGAGATGTAGCCTTTGCTGTCCGGATCGCCAACGGCTATTCTTCGAGAAACGCATCCCTTGTGGCAAGGGACGCCTTGAATTACTATTTCAACCTGAAACCCGAAGAACAGGTGCTGACCGGAGCTGCCAATACAGAGGGCGTACTCAGACAGGTAGTGGCTGACTAAGATGCGGCGGAGACTGACAGATGATAAGATTATATAAAATCAAAGATTACAATTTCATACTGGTTCTTCTGCTGGCGATGATCAGTATCGTGGGTATTCTTCTGGTGGGCTCGGCCAACGCCGAGCTCCAGAGCAGGCAGATCGGCGGAGTGATTTTCGGCTTTCTTGTCATGTTTGTGATTTCCCTCATCGACTACAGCTGGCTGCTGCATTTCTATGTGCCGGTGTATCTGGTAAACCTGGGACTTTTGCTTCTGGTTATCATCTTCGGTGTAACCAGGCTCGGAGCCGCCAGATGGATTACCATCGGAGGATTTCAGTTTCAGCCCACGGAGCTCTCGAAGATTTTGATCATTCTATTCTTCTCCATGTATTTCATGATCCATAAAGAGGATCTCAGTACCTGGCGGAGAATTTTCCGGTCTCTTTTGTATCTGGGGCTTCCGCTGTTCATGATACTCAATCAGCCGGATCTGAAAAACACGATCACCATGACGATTGTTTTTTCCTGCATGTACTTTGCGGCAGGATTGAGCTACAAAAAAATCGGGATTATCATCATGGTTATTGTGCCGCTGGTGGTGGGAGCCGTTTTTCTGATTGTAAAGACGGATCTTCCTATTATCGACGATTACCAGAAGAAGAGGGTCATGACCTTCCTGAATCCGGAGGATGATGAGTACTCGGAGTCTGCCATGCAACAGCAGAACTCGATTATGGCCATCGGTTCCGGACGGTTCAGCGGCAAGGGGCTGAACAACAACGAGGTGTCCACGGCAAACAAGGGAAACTTCGTCGCGGAGATTCAGAATGACTTTATTTTTGCCGTTGCCGGAGAGGAACTGGGCTTTGCCGGCTGTATAGGCATCGTCCTGTTGCTGTTCCTTATTATCTTCCAGTGTTTTCGGACAGGGAAAAGAGCCAAGGACAGATCCGGAAGTCTGTTCTGTTACGGGATCGGAACGCTCATCGCCGTGCAGAGTTTCATTAACATCAGCGTAGCCACGGGAATTCTTCCGAACACGGGAACGACCCTTCCCTTCGTCAGTTACGGACTAACGTCTCTGGTGAGTCTGTTCATCGGTATGGGGATTGTATTGAATATCAGTTTGCAGAGAAAACAGTATTTTGATTACGGAGGTGAATATATCTATGAAGGAGAAACGTATAAGCCGGAAGAGACGTAGACAGATTGTGCTGCTTCGCAATGTGTCTTTGACACTGGCTCTCATTCTTGTTCTCGGTATTATTCTCATCCGTGTGGTATTTATTAACGGCAGGACGCTGGATGTCTCTGCCGGGTACAGGATTGAAGTTCACAACGGGGCGGCGGAGCTCTCGGAATTCCGTCTCGCTTCCGCGGAGGGTTTTGCCCAGTCCCTGGTGGCCTGCGAAGATGAAGTGGGCAAAGACCTGGTGAAGTTGTCAAATGAGACCGAGAAGAAACTACTGTTCAATATCGATCAGCAGGAGGTCGTGTGCGCAGAGGGGATCTATGAGAGAATCTATCCGGCCAGCCTGACAAAAATCATGACGGCGCTCCTTTGTCTGGAGAGCGGCGATCTGGAGCGGAACGTGGTGATGACAGAAGAGGATTTCAATCTCGGTGACGGGGCGCAGGTGTCCCAGCTGGATGCCGGAGATTCGGTATCTCTTGGAGATCTTTTGAATCTCGTGCTTGTCTATTCGTCCAATGACGCCTCCAAGGCTGTGGCCAGAACGGTGGGCGGATCTGTGGACAACTTCGTGAATATGATGAACCAGAAGGCTCAGAGTCTGGGAATGACGGGAACACATTTCGCCAATCCCCACGGCCTTCATGAGGAAAATCACTACACAACACTCTACGATATCTATCTCATGATGAATTACGCCTATAAACTTCCGGGTTTTTCCGAGGCGGCGTCAAAGAGTTCAACGGAGATCCATGTGTCGCCTTCCGACGGCAATCCATATACCTTTATTGCCAATTCTACAGATGAATACTTTACAGGCATCTATTCCCTTCCTCAGAATGTGACGGTGCTTGCAAGTAAAACCGGAACCACCGACGAGGCGGGATCCTGCCTCTCCCTGGTCGTTCAGAACAACTATGGAGTCAAGTATATAGCGGTTGTGACAGGGGCGCAGAATAAGGAAGATCTGTACACAGATATGTCTGCGGTTTTGAATCTTATCAATACTTAACTCTTGCCATCCTTGTGTAAATGCACTATAATTAAAACAAGAACTTCAAAAGAATTTGTCTAAAAAACACAATTTTTAGTATGTTCTTAGTTCATTAACACAGGTCAAGGAGGACATGGCTATGGTTCAGTTAATCGTAGGAGAAAAGGGAAAAGGCAAGACAAAATACATTCTTGATAAAGTAAACAATACTGTAAAGGAAGCGGAAGGCAGCATTGTTTACCTTGACAAGAGTGCGAAACATATGCTCGAACTTAACAACAAGATCCGTTTGATCGATGTATCCGCTTATCCGCTCAGGAACAGCGATGAGTTCGTTGGTTTCATCTGCGGCATCATTTCACAGAACCGCGACATCGAACAGATGTATCTCGATGGTTTCCTGAAACTCTCAAGACTCGATGAGAATCTCTCTCAGATACCGGAATGTGTATCCCAGCTCGACGCCATCAGCGCGAAGTACGGAGTGGATTTCATCATCAGCCTTTCCATGAACAAAGATGACCTTGCAGACGATCTGCAGGATAAAGTTCTCCTGGCACTTTAATATTATAGATTCTTCGGAATGAATGTTCAGAGGGTCTGTCGCACCGGTCCGGTCGGCAGATCCTCTTTTTATGGTATAGGAAATTGCTTCACAATCCCTATACCATAACGCTCCGCTTAGATGCGCAGCTCGCAGATGGGAAGATCGCTTCGCGATTCTGCTCGCGCGCCAAAGTCCTGCGGCGCTCACCGGGAGGATGAGGGGCTGGGGGAGTCGAGGTCCGCTTGCGGACTTTGTTCTCTCATAGGAAATTGCTTCGCATTCCCTATGAGACCAAAGGCAAGGCAATCTCTATGAGAACCTGCATGTCTTGTCATAACCGGCAGTAAATGATAAAATACAGGAAGTTTGAAATTAGGAGGCAGATAAGTGAAACAGGAAGAGAAAGGCGTTCGTCTGAATATAGGCTTGATCATCTTAATACTGCTCTTTATATACAGTCTCATTTCAGTGTTCATCTATATAATGACGCCCAGGGTTTCTCCCTACATGGTTACGTTCGGAACGCTCTCGAACAACAACATTACGTACACTGCCATAGCGGTTCGTGATGAGACGCTTGTCAGTGCACCGACCTCCGGCTATGTGAACTACTACATCAAGAGTGGACAGAAAGCGTCAAAAAACGATGTGGTCTGCAGTATTATGGACAGCAGACCGGTCACATCCGCGAAGGATATGACACAGGAGGATCTCTCACAGATCCGGTCGTTGGTATCCAAGTTCACCAGGGCGTATGATTCAGCAGCCTTTGATGAGGTTTATAATCTGAAATATGCCCTCAGTACCCAGACGGAAGTAAAGACATCAGACGGAAGTGTTTACGGCTCACCGGTTTCAGCAGAGACGGACGGCATCGTTTCCTATGTGACAGACGGGATGGAAAAACTGGATCCCCATAAGGTGAAGCAGGAGGATTTTTCCCTCGCAGGATATAAAAGTAAAATTCTGAGATCGAATTCTTCCGTGAAAGCGGGAGATACCGTCTATAAGATTATCGGTGACGATACCTGGCAGCTGGTATTTGAACTCTCGGATAACGTATACACTTCGCTTCAGGATAAAGATTCTGTAAAAGTCCTGTTTGAACAGGATGAAGCCATCGAGACAGGTGAATTGGAGACGTTTGAGAAAGAAGAGGAGAAGGACGGAAAGAAACTGTCGAAAAAATATGCGCTTGTCACCCTTCACAGTGGTATGGTTCGGTACTGTAACGAGAGAATGCTCCGGATCGAACTGCTCACCGATACCGAGAAAGGGCTGAAAATACCCCTCTCAGCTATTGTTACGAAGGAATTTTATAAGATCCCTGTCGATTATCTTACCTCCAGCGGAAATGGTTTTTTGAGAATGGTTAAGGACAAAAAATCCGGAGAAGACCTCCGGGAAACGGTGACAACGGATCTGTATGCCAAGGTGAAGGGCGACGACGGCCGTGAGTATTACTGCGTCGAGATAGAGGACTTCAATGAGGGTGACATTATTATCAAAGAGGATTCGAATTCCACTTTCATAATAGGGCCGATCGTAAATCTCGAGGGGGTGTACTGCATCAACAGAAGTTACGCCCAGTTCCGCAAGGTCGAACAGATTGAGCAGAACACGGAATTTATGATCGTGAAGCCGAATACATCCTTTGGTATTTCGCAGTACGATTACATCGTCCGTGACCAAAGCAGCGTAAACGAATCACAGATCCTTAGAATTAAGCAGGAAAGCACCTGACGGGAGGAAAGATAGATGTTGACAGAAAACTATGATAAAGTTCTCGGAAATATCCGCAGTGCCTGCGAGCGGGCAGGACGTGACGCTTCAGAGGTGACACTGATTGCGGTGAGTAAGACAAAACCTGAATCGGATATCATGGAATTGTATGACCACGGTGTCAGGGATTTCGGAGAGAACTACATTCAGGAACTCAGAGAAAAGCATGAACACCTCCCCGCAGATATCCGCTGGCATATGATTGGACATCTTCAGCGCAATAAGGTCAAATATATTGCGGAATATGTGACGATGATCCACGCCGTGGATACGCTGGAACTCGCGAAGACCATCGAGAAGGAAGCTGCAAAGCATGACAGAGTGATCCCGGTTCTGATTGAGGTGAATGTGGCCGGGGAGGAGAGCAAATTCGGAGTTGCTCCGGAAGAGACGAAGGAGTTTGTCAAAGCAGTCTCCGTGCTTCCTCACGTTCATGTTTCCGGCCTTATGACAAGCGCCCCTTTTGTGAAAAATGCTGAAGAAAACAGGTCTGTTTTTGAGAAGCTTCACGAATTGAGTGTTGACATCAACAGAGAAAACATTGATAATGTAACTATGCGTGTCCTCAGCATGGGGATGACGAATGATTACAATGTTGCTGTAGAAGAGGGAGCTACGTTGGTGCGTGTAGGAACTGCTATCTTTGGGGCAAGGGACTACAGCAAATGAGATTAGGAGAAGATAACTCATGAATTTTATTGATAAGATTCTCGATGTGGTAAATATAGGCGATGATTATGATGACGATGAAGAATTTCTCGAAGATGAGGAGATGGCTGAGTTAGAAGAAGTTTCTAACAAAAAAGGCGGCTTCTTTTCCAAGAAGAAATTCGGAGGAAAGAATTCAAATCGCGACGATGCCTTCGATGATTTGGAATCAAAGGAAACATCCGTTAAATCTTCTGACAGTCAGGTGCCGCGAATGAGCAGCCGTCCGGCGACAAGACCGGCCGTGAACAGTAAGGTAACCCCCATCAGAAGGAAGTCTTCCCAGGTTACTTCCGGCGGTATGGAGGTATGTGTGATCAAGCCCACAAAGGTGGAGGATTACAGAGAGATCGCGGATACTCTGCTGTCCGGTTGCACGGTGGTATTGAACCTTGAGGGCAATGACGTAGATGACGCACAGCGTATCATCGATCTTTCATCCGGTTCCTGTTACGCGATCGGAGGCGGTCTGCAGAAGGTATCCAGTTATATCTTCATTCTGACACCTTCAAATGTGGAAATTTCCGGGGATATTCAGGATCTTCTGAACGGTGCTGTGCCGTCCATGAGAACGTCATTTTAATGGAGTTATAGAAGAATGATCGAAGGGCGTCAGAGGAATCTGATGCCCTTCGTTGTGCATGAGGGAGGTAAAAAATGGAAGCTGTAACTGTAAGCAGAAGGAGAGAGGGATTGGAGTTTTCCTACCGTATTCGTTGGGAAAAGGATTTTGACGCACTCGCCGAAAGTATCAGGGAAGTGGAGGGGCTTCGTCCGAACAAAATCTGCATCGTATCGGACAGCAACGTAGCACCTCTCTATCTGGATGACGTAAAGAAGGCGTTGGAGGGACTGGGAGTGAAGGTCTTTTCCTGGATTTTTCCGGCAGGTGAGGAGAGTAAAAACCTTGAGACCGTCAACGGTTTGTATCGCTTCCTGATTGAAAATCACTTTGAGAGAAAAGATCTGCTGGCGGCTCTCGGCGGAGGTGTCTGCGGAGATCTCACCGGTTTTTCCGCTGCAACCTATCTGAGAGGAATCGACTTTATTCAGATCCCCACGACACTGCTTGCACAGGTGGACAGCAGCGTGGGCGGCAAAACGGGTGTTGACTTCGAACAGTACAAGAACATGGTGGGAGCCTTCCATCAGCCCCGCCTGGTATATATGAATATGAGTACGCTGGAGACCCTTCCGGAGGAGCAGTTTATCTCCGGCATGGGTGAGGTGGTAAAAAGCGCTGAGATCCGCAGTGAGGAGCTGATGAGCTGGATTGAGGATCATGTAGAGGAAATCTGCGGCAGGGAAGTGGCGTCAATGGCACATCTGATTCGTGAGTGCTGTCTGATCAAGGCCGGCGTCGTCGAGGAAGACCCTACCGAGAAGGGACTTCGGGCAATTCTGAATTTCGGACACACCCTGGGACATGCTATTGAAAAATGCAGAAATTTCGAACTTCTCCACGGTCAGTGTGTGGGGATCGGAATTGCCGGAGCAGCATGGCTTTCGCTGAAAAAGGGAATGATCTCTGAGGCAGACTATCAGCGTATCATCGACCTGAACCTTGCTTTCGGGCTTCCGGTGAAAGTCTCGAACCTGACAGCGGATCAGATTCTTCAGGCCTCCAAGAATGACAAGAAAATGCAGGAGGGAAAGATCAAATTCATCCTTCTGGAGGGCATCGGAAATGCTGTCATCGATCACTCTCTGACGGACGAAGATCTCCTTCGCGCATCGGAGGAACTGATTGAGGGCTAACTGTTTTAAAACAGGCGGACGCAGACATTATTATGACAGAAAAAAGGAGTTTGCATATGCAGGAGATAAACCGGGAACAGAATACGGAGGAAACAGGAGATTCGAAAAAATCGAAAGAAGAACTCCGGGAGGAAACTGTTTTTCATCGGAGAAGCGCAGGCAGCTGGTTGATGATCGCTGTCTCCGTGGCAATTCTTGTGGCGCTGGATCAGTTTACCAAGTATCTGGCTGTCACGAAGCTCTCCGGCGAGGATTCGCTGGTTCTCATCGATGGCGTGCTTGATTTTGTCTATCTTGAGAATCACGGGGCAGCCTTTAGCATGCTGCAGAATCAGCAGTGGTTTTTCTACATCCTTACGACGGTATTTTTCATTCTGGCCGTTGTGGTTCTGCATAGACTTCCGCAGAATGCCAAGTACAGACCCATGACGATTAGTGTTATGGTTCTTCTGTCCGGCGCGGCGGGCAACTTTATCGACAGGGTTGTGAACCGGTATGTCATTGATTTCATCTACGTGGAACTGATCAACTTCCCGGTGTTTAATGTAGCGGATATTTATGTGACGGTGGGCGTTACGATTCTGATCGTCCTGATGATTTTCAAGTATAAGGATGAGGATATGAAGGTGTTATTCAGATCCCGGAAATCCGGCTGATGCTCTGCTTAGATGCGCACTCGCAGATGGAAGATCGCTTCGCGATTCTGCTCGCGCGCCTTTCGTCCGCAGCGCTCACCGTGAGGAGTGAGGGGATGGGGGAGTCGAAGCCCGCTTGCGGACGGTGTTTGTTCAAAAAGGAAAGGATGGAAAGGCTTCCATGGAAAAACTGACATTTACGGTTGAGACGGAGGATGAGGATACCAGAGTCGACGCCTATCTCGCTTCTCAGATCGACCGGATGTCCCGCTCCTACATACAGAAAATCCTAAAACAGGGCGGCGTTCTGGTGAACGGGAAGGCGGTAAAACCGAATTACAAAGTCTGTGAAGACGACAGGATTGAGATCGAAATCCCTGAGAACGAGGAACTGGATATTGAGGCAGAAGACATTCCGCTCGACATTCTCTACGAGGACGATGACGTTCTCATCGTAAATAAACCGAAGGATATGGTGGTACATCCGGCGGCCGGACACTATGAACATACCCTTGTGAACGCACTGCTTTATCACTGCAGAGACAGACTCTCCGGCATTAACGGAGTCATGCGGCCGGGCATTGTCCACCGCATCGACAAGGACACCACGGGGGCGCTGGTAATCTGTAAAAACGACACCGCACATCAGTCTCTGGCGGCACAGCTGGCTGTGCACAGCATTACGAGGCGTTACCGCGCCATCGTTGCCGGTAATTTCAAAGAAGAGACGTTTACCGTAGAAGGAAATATCGGAAGATCTTCCAATGACAGAAAGAAGATGGCAGTGGTGAGCCCCGACAAAGGAAAACACGCAGTTACCCATGTAAAAGTCCTGCAGAATCTCAAGGGCTATGCCTATGTGGAGTGTGAGCTAGAGACAGGGCGAACCCATCAGATTCGTGTACACATGGCGCATATCGGTCACCCGCTTCTGGGAGACGAAATCTACGGCCCGAAGAAATGCCCTGTGAAGGGACTTCAGGGACAGACCCTCCACGCCATGGAACTTGGCTTTCAGCATCCCTCCACCAATGAGTATGTGGAATTCACGGCTCCGTTGCCGGAGTACTTCGAGGAACTGCTTCGAAAACTCGGGGAGAGAATCTGATACAGCTAATTCTGCTGGAAAAAATTACATGGATCACACTTGGAATAGAATCCTACTCGTTTTTGCTAAGGTGCAAATACGCGTAGGATTTTTTGATTCGAAGAATTAAGGACAAAATAACCAATTTTTGGCGGAAAAGATACGAATAAATGTGCACTTTTAAACTTTCCTGTGCTATAATGTATACAGAAAATAACTCTGGCTATTCCTGTCAGGCATGAGATATAGGAGGGAACCTTTATGAAGACGATTATCAGTATCGGACGTGAATTTGGCAGTGGAGGTCACCTGATCGGCAAGAAAGTTGCGGATCAGCTCGGCATACCCTTTTATGACAAGGAACTTTTGGAACGTGCCGCAAAGGACAGCGGACTCTGCAAAGAGATTTTTGAGAATCAGGATGAGAGACCGACCAACAGCTTCCTGTATTCTCTGGTGATGGATACCTACAGCTTCGGTTATTCCTCCAATGTGATGAATGACATGCCCCTGAACCAGAAAGTTTTCCTTGCACAGTTTGAGAGCATCAAGAAGCTTGCTGCAGAGGGCCCCTGCGTCATCATCGGCAGATGCGCGGACTATGCCCTCGAAGAAGATCCGAACCTTCTGAGCGTCTTTATTCATGCGGACATCGATACGAGAGTACGCAGAATCGCGAATATCTACGGCTTAAAGGCAAACAAGGCCAGAGACCGCATCAAGAAGAACGACAAGAGCAGATCCAGCTACTACAACTACTACACAAGTAAGGAGTGGGGATCTGTAGACAGTTATGATCTCTCCATCGACAGCGGCAAGTACGGAATCGACGGAGCTGCAGAACTGATCATCCGGGCCGTGATGATCAAGGAGAATGGCATCGGCACAAGCATCGTGGATACTAGAGAGGAATAAAACCGCCGTGCACGTTAATAATAGTATGAAAAACGAAGGTAAGAGCCTCCGCCGAATTGATCCGGCGGGGGTTTTTGTGAAAAGGGAGAATCCCTTTGAAGTATCTGTAGATCCGTTCTATAGTTCAGCGAACCAGAGCGTCCTGGAAGAGTCTATTCAACAACTGAAGGTGGGAAAATGTAAGAAGCACGACATGACAAAATGTACGCCACAGATTTGTTGCAGAGATGAATTCCCTCGGATAGGATATACAAGTACGGCTTTGCTTTTGAAGGGGAACAATGTCTGATCAAAAAGGCTTAAATTAAAATTTTCACGAGCATGTCAGAGAATTCCTTTTTTCATTGATCATTTACACGCACGTTGTTGGCATGGAACGGGATGATTAGGGACGTCGTCGCATCTATTTCCCATTAAAGAAAGAAAAACTGTCACCGGCCTTCAAATTGTGATATGATACATGCATTGAGTGTAGGTATATTTTGAGCAATGGTACGAACACAATGCATAATTCATCATACATTTGATCGAGGGGAGATTGCTATGAACGAGAGTAGAATTCCGGTTTTCCTTAATGCAGATGATCAATATACAGTTCCCACGTATATTACGCTGTATTCGATGCTTTATAATCACCGCGGCGATGAGATGCTGGATGTATATCTCTTGACCAAAGGCGATCTGACAGAGAAAAATATTGCCCTGCTGAACTCGTTGGCAGAGAAGTTCCCAAAGCTTAATTTTGAAATCCTTACCGTGGATAAAAACTATGACCACGTTTCCATCAATATGGAGCATCTTTCCTGTGCGACTTTGTACCGTTTGATGATTCCTCGTATTGCGCTGTCCGTATCGGATGAGCCTATAGACAAGTGTATTTATATAGACACAGATCTGATCGTGGAAGGCGATATTGCTTCCCTGTATCACTGCGACGTTGAGGGATACTATCTGGCCGGAGTGGCGGACGGCATCCGGCTTCTTCCTTACAATGATGACTACAAAAACATCCTTGGGATTCCTGACGTGAACAATTATATCAACGCCGGTGTTTTGCTGTGGAACCTTAAGGAATTGAATCAGGCGGAAGGGTTAAGGGAATCCCTGGAGGAAGCCGGCTTCAGAAATGACTTCCCCTTTAATGATCAGGATGCGCTGAATTCGGTGTTGTACGGAAAGATCAAGGAGCTGCCTCCAAAGTTTAATGTGATGCCTTTTTATTTCTGTGACCGGGAGAAGGCGGAAATAGAACGGCTCTATGGACGAAATGATGTGGCAGAAGCAAGAAAAGATCCGCAGATCGTTCACTATATTAACTTCAAGAAACCCTGGATCTACACCACGACAGCCTTTGCGGGAAGATGGTGGAAGTATGTGCGGATGCAGGATCGCAGCATCAGGCGGGAGTATATCCGGCCGTTTCTGAATGCACACCGACTGCCGAGACATTCCGTCGCGAGAGAACGATGCATTACCGTCATGAAGGAGATCGGCATATACTGGACTGCCCGGAGACTTAAGGGCAAAGTGAAAGCGCTAAGGAATGAGACGGGCGCGCATACAGGTGATCTTACAGTAACGGAGATGGAGTGATTTCTCACTTCATCTCCGTCTTATTATGGTATAGGAAATTGTTCCGCAATCCCCATACCATAACGCTCCGCGGGATGCGCTGCAGGACTTTGTTCTAATCATCTTCCCGCAGGTGCACGGCTTTGGCCGCGGAACGCCGTCTGAGGTCGCTCATGGCCGCATAATGGCGTTTTGTCGTGTTGACGTCTTTGTGTCCGAGAACATCAGCCACGAGGTAAATATCGCCCGTCTCGCGGTACAGGGCGGTGCCATAAGTACTTCGGAGCTTGTGCGGGGTGATTTTCTTCGTGGTGGTGATCCTCGAGGTGTATTTCTTTACGAGATTCTCGACGGATTTCACATTGATTCTCCGTCTCTGGGCGGAGTAGAAGAGAGCGTGCTCATGCCCCTGCTGTGGAGTGATTGCGGCTCTTTCTGTCTCGATATAGGCCTTCAGGGCGGATTCAACTTCCCCGCCGAAGTATACCATCATTTCGTTGCCGCCTTTGCGGAAGACTTTGATTCCGTTGTTCCGGAAGTCCACATCTTCCAGATCCAGACCAACACATTCCGATACACGGATTCCCGTGCCGAGAAGCAAGGTGATGATGGCTGTGTCCCGCAGTTTGGATTTCTCCCAGTAGGAACGCTGATGCGGACTTAATTCTTCGCCGCAGGATTCGATAAAATCAAGCAGATCCGCGACTTCGTCCGCATCCAGACGGATAATTTCCTTCTCGTGAAGCTTTGGCATATCGACCAGAACCGTCGGATTCGTCCGGATCATTTCGTGTTTGTAATAGTAAGCATAAAAGACACGAAGGGCTGACATTTTCTGTTTGATGCCTTTCTCCCCGTTAGTGACATATTCTGAGTCTTCGGAGTTCTTGTAGGCTTTCAGATAGTCCATGTATTCCTCCAGATCCAGTGCGGTAACCTTATCCAGATCATCCAGGGTCAAATCCCGTATGGAACGGTTTTTGTGGACCGGATTCGATTTGACCAGAAAATCGAAAAAGATCCGGATGGCATAGGCGTATTTGAGCGTCGTATTGGCGGATCTGGTATTGGAACTTGCGCGGAAGAAATCCCTGGCAAAGGCCGGCATGGTGGCCAGTACCTCACGAAGTCTAAGGGTATTATCAATGTCACGTTGTTCGTGGTAGGTGGTTCGTTTATCCATTTGTTGAGATTGATCTCCATATAAATTTATTCGTGTGAACCGGAAAGAAAGGCGATTCCCGATAATTCTATTATCAACTATTCGAAAAACCTGCGTTTTCCGAATAGTTGAATCTCACTCTTTACATTTTATATCAGGATCTCTTCTTCTTCAACCGTAAATTTCCGTATACATCGTACTCGAACGGATAAGCTAAAATGCGTCTATAAAGAATGACGAGGAACCGGCTGGCAATAAGGGATGCCGGCCGGTCCTGCTTTGGGTAAATATAGGTAATTGAGGTACATTAGTATATATTACAAGAGCTAAGGGGTAACTCATTGTAACAATGAAAAGAGATTAAATTAAGTGATTTAAGTTTAAGGGATATAAATTCAAGCGATATAAATAAATGAATCAAATGAGCGATTATAATTCAAGGTTTGTACTCTGTGGAATAATAAGGAACCGTAAGGTATTCGCCAGGAGTCAGGTCATTGCCGGCCAGGTGATTGATTCTGCGGACTTCTCTGATATAGTCATTGGTGTCCTCGTATTCGCAGCTCATGTATTCCTGAGCGATGGACCAAAGGGTGTCCCCTGACTTTACGGATACAGATGTATAGTACTTGTATGTGGGCACATCCATGCGGTCTGCGTTCGCTTTGTGCGCAGTTATGGTGAGAACAGCAGCTGTCGTAAGGATGACACTGATCAGTACCAGAAGCAGACTACGGATTCGTGCCTCGCGTCTGAGACGGGCAATTCTCTTCTCTCTTCTGCTCCTGGAAGGCCTTGCGGCTACCATAGTTCTTGCTGTATAGATAGCACTTCCTGCACGCATTGTCTGTGTTCGCATAGTACTCATATCCTCCTGAAATAAACAAACAGAACGATTGTTCAGAACGCCTGTTCGACTCATGAGACGAGTATATTACGAAAACTGTAAGGTGTCAACAGAAAAACGAAAATTTGTTCGGAATATGTGTTTGTTTTTTTACATCGTCTGTGCTACAATGATTAAGAAAAAACAGGACAGAAATAAATTTTTGATATATAAGGGAGTTCATTTGATATGGCTGAAAAGGGAAGAATTAGTAAGAAACAGCTGGAAATACTGAATTATCTCAAGAAAGAAATCCTCCTCAGAGGTTTTCCTCCGTCTGTGCGTGAGATCTGCGAAGCTGTAGGTCTGAAGTCCACCTCTTCTGTTCATGCACACTTGGAATCACTTGAGAAGAACGGTTATATCCGCAAGGATGCGACGAAGCCCAGGGCGATCGAGATTCTTGACGATGATTTCCGCGAAGAGAGATTCCGCAGGATTACACCGGATCCGAGTATTGACACATCGAAACCTTCGGAATTTCAGCAGGTGCCGGTGATCGGTAATGTAGCCGCAGGACAGCCCCTTCTGGCTGTGGAGGCTGTGGAGTCCTACTTCCCTGTTCCTGTCAGCAAGCTGCCCAACGCACAGACCTTTATGCTCAGAGTACGCGGCGAAAGTATGATCAATGCAGGAATTCTCGACGGCGACCTCGTACTTGTCAAACAGCAGGAAACAGCAGCCAATGGCGAGATGGTCGTAGCTCTCATCGATGACTCGGCAACCGTGAAGACCTTCTACCGTGAGAAGGATCATATTCGTCTCCAGCCGGAAAACGACCATATGGATCCCATCATCGTTACTTCGGATCAGAACTTCAAGATCCTCGGCCTCGTGATCGGCGTGATGCGTTTCTTCTTGTGAAGATAGTTTACATAAATATGTTATGTAAACTCTTGGCTCGTTTCTGTTTTTTGTCATTAAATGCAATCTGTTGACATTTTTGAGAAAGAAAATATTATAGCGCTTGTTTTGTGATTAATGATGATTGGATACGCGTCAGGCGGCAAAGTCATACACCACGAACGATAGGAAGCGAAGGAAGTCAGCGCGAGCATAGCTCGCAGGTGCGTAAGCAATGTTTGAGACCGCTTTGTACATCGCCCGAAGGGCATAAGACAAAGCGGTTGAGTTTTTGCGTGAGCACCTGCAAAAGGCGGCGGAGCGCTGACAAGTTCGCGACGTGTGAGTGGGTATGCTTTGTCACTGACGCGCGTAATATATACAAATCTCTTGATATATAAAACGGGCAACAGATCAATTAGGATCTGTTGCCCGTTCTTGATAATATGATAAGCGTTTTAGTTATTGGAGGTTCTCTTTCTCCACCAGCTTTCCGTCTCTCCAGATTCTCTCGATATCGTAGAACAGACGGTTCTCCTCGTCAAACAGGTGAACAATGATATCACCGAAGTCCATCAGAATCCAGTTGGCGTTCTGATATCCCTCCGTATTCTTCACTTCATGTCCGGCTCTTCCGAGAGCCTCGTCCACGGAATCAGCCATGGCCTGTACCTGGTTACGGTTTGAACCGCTGGCGATGATGAAGTAATCCGCGATGGTTGAGATATCGGAAATATCAAGGATTTTTATATCCAGTGCTTTTTTGTCTTCGAGTGCTGCGACAGCCAGTGCTGCCATTTCTTTTGCTTCAGGCATAGTTTCCTCTCCTTTTGTCATATGTATGTATATGCGTAGTTGAATCAGAATTCTGTTTCTCTTGCGCGGATCAGCTTCTTGTAATAGGAATAGGCACTGAGTGTGGTGTGATCCATGGACTTCGGATTTTCGCTGAGATAATCTACGGTGTCACGAAGAATCAGATACATGCATTGATCAATATCCGAAAATGCAAGCTTGCGGATCTCTGCCAGGTTCGGCTGCTTCTCCCTGTTTGGCTCAATGTAGTCAGAGACAAATACAATTTTTTCAAGGAGAGTCATGGCCGGTCGTCCGGTCGTGTGCCAGGTGATGGCGTCCAGAACAGCCTGATCATCACAGCCGTACTCTTTTTTTGCCAGATAGGCGCCCAGTTTTGCGTGAAGAAGTACCGGATGTTCGATCTCGAATTCGGACACGGGGATTTTCTTCTTTTTGCAGATTTCGATTTTCTCACTGTTTGGGATGCACTTTGCGCAGTCATGCAGCAGTCCGCCCATACGAGCCTGACTGAGGTTGGCGCCGTGCACCATGGCAAGGGCGCAGGCTGTGTATGTCACGCCCATGGTATGGCGGTAACGGTTCTCTGTCAGTTCTTTCTTAAGCTTTTCTTCTATTTCAGCCCAGATGGTTTTTGTCTTTCCCATTTGCTGCTCCTTTATTCCGAAATACGATAAAGCGAATGCTCCCGAATGTAGTCGAGGACCGGATCCGGAACATAATATTTAACGGATGCTCCGCTTCCCACCAGTTCCCGAAGATGCTGAGAAGAAATATCAAGGTTTGGGGTGTCGAGACGGAGGAAATCTCCGTGATACTGTTCGCGCCGCTTCTGCAACAGAGCCTCAAAAGAATCGTTGCTCATCTGATTTCGTGTCGCTACCACCAGATGGGCGGCATTTGCGATTCTTTGCGGATTCATCCAGGTGTCAAAATCCACCAGGGAATCAGCACCCATAATAAAATAGAACTCGCAGTCACTGTATTCACTGTTCAGCGCTTCCAGAAGGCGGTAGGTGTAACTGTACCCATCTTCTCTCATATCAAACAGAGACAGAGCAAAGTGTGGATTTCCCGCGATGGCCAGCCGGATCATTTGCACCCGGTCTTCATCGGCTGCTCTTCCTGTCCTGTTTCTTTTGTGGGGAGGATTCCCCGCGGGCATGTAGAGAACCTGATCCAGATCAAGCTGTCTGTAAGCCTCTTCTCCCAGAATCAGGTGACCGAGATGGATCGGGTTAAAAGTTCCGCCCATAATACCTATCTTCTTTTTCTCAGTCATTTTTCTTATTTCGGGAGAACAATTTTGCGGTCGTCTCCCTGTCCCTCTTTGTAAAGTACGATTTTCTTACCGATAATCTGAACAACCTGTGATTTGGTGCGCTCTGCCAGCGTCTGAGCCATTTCTTTCGGGTCATCCATACAGTTCTGGAGGATGCCGATTTTGATCAGCTCACGGGCGATCAGAGCCTCCCGCACGTTCTCTGTAAGTTCCGGTGTCACTCCGCTTTTTCCGATGTGCAGAATGGCGTTTTCTTTCATTGCAAGGCTCTTCAGGTAAGCTCTCTGTTTACTTGTCATATATTTCTATCTCCGGTTATCAGGCCTTCCGGCCGTCTGAACAAAACACGTGATCGAATGATCTGTACGTGTTTTATGTCGGTTAACTGCTGCTTATTTATAATATTCAAAATGGAGGCCGTACATCCTTACGGTATCTCCTTCTTTGATTCCTGCTTCTTCAAGGTCGTTCAGAATGCCGCTGTCTTTGAGGAATTTCTGGAAGAACTGGAAGCCCTTCTCGGAATCAAGATTGGTGTAGCCCAACATCTTGTCGATCTTTGGTCCTTCGACAATGAAGGTGTGAGGATCATCCGGATCGATTTCTACGGTGTAGGGAAGGTTCTCCTCCACCAGCATGACTTCCGGATCAAATTCCGGAACAAAGAACTGTTCTTCCTTCGGGATTTCATCCAGACGGTTCTGTACATAGTACAGCAGTTCTTTGAGTCCTTTTCCGGTTGCGGCTGAAATCGGGAATATTTTGTAACCCTTAGGCTCAAATTCTTTGCGGATTTTTTCTACCGGATCTTCTTCTCCATCCTCTGTAAAAATCAGATCCGTCTTGTTGGCTGCGATGACCTGCGGAAGGTTTGCGAGTCTCTCACTGTAGCGGGAGAGCTCGTTGTTGATCTTGTTGATGTCATCGATGGGATCACGTCCCTCGGAGCCTGCTGCGTCCACTTCATGGATGAGCATACGGCAGCGCTCGATGTGTCTGAGGAATTCATCTCCCAGACCCGCTCCTTCTGAAGCTCCTTCGATCAGTCCCGGTATATCCGCGATGACAAAGCCGTTACAGCCCTCTACGTCTACGACGCCAAGGTTCGGCACAAGGGTCGTGAAATGGTAGGCCGCAATTTTGGGCTGAGCGTTACTTACCCTGGACAGGAAGGTGGATTTTCCGACGCTGGGGAAACCTACGAGACCAACATCCGCGATGAGCTTGAGTTCCAGTCTCACTTCAATTTCACGGGCGGGCTGACCGGGTTGCGCAAATTTTGGAACCTGCATGGTGGCTGTGGCGAAGTTCATATTTCCTTTGCCGCCTCGTCCACCCTTCAGGATGACCTGTCTTCTGTTGTCACCGGACATATCGGCGATGACCTTGCCGGAGGCTGCATCCATGATGACGGTGCCTTCGGGAACTTTCAGGATGATATCCTGTCCATCCTTGCCGTGGCAGCGCTTCTTACCGCCCTCCTGACCGTCACCGGCCTTGAATTTATATTTGTGACGGAAGGGAGCCAGCGTATTGAGACCTTCGTCGACTTCGAATACTATGCTTCCGCCATTGCCTCCGTCACCTCCGTCGGGTCCGCCGGCGGCCACGTATTTTTCGCGGCGGAAGCTCACATGGCCGTCTCCGCCTTTGCCGGAAACAATTAAGATTTTTGCACGATCTGCAAACATGTTCTTTCACCTCTGTAATGGTACAACTGTCAGTTACCAGTGGGATGCTGCCTCTTCCGGTATAGGGATTGCGGAGCAATTTCCTATGCCGTGAAGAAGGCAACTTATATAGCAGACGCATCTGCGTCATGCGTCTGTTATATAAATTGCCTTCCATTTATGTGTTCCTGCTATTCCAAAAGAGGAGCCATCACACTGTGACAGCCCCTCTAATGTTCATAAATTATTCAGCTGCTTCAGCCTGCGGAATTACAGAACAAATCTTTCTGTCTCTTCCTTTTCTTGAAAATCTGACAACACCGTCAACCATTGCGAAAAGTGTGTCATCTTTTCCAAGACCTACATTCAGACCTGGATGAATATGAGTTCCACGCTGTCTGTAAAGGATGTTTCCGGCTTTAACGAACTGTCCGTCTGCTCTCTTGGCACCAAGTCTCTTGGACTCAGAATCACGGCCGTTCTTTGTGGAACCTACTCCCTTTTTATGAGCGAAGAACTGAAGATTTAACTTCATCATTTCTTACACCTCCATGAAATTAACATCGACGAAATCCTTATAGGCGTCTTCTTCCTGCATATCGGAAAGAGTCTGTGCAAGTGCCTTTACAAAGAGTTCCGCGTCGTGACTGATCTTCCCTTTCAGAGAAAAACTGATCACTGCATTCTCCTCGTCGGCAGAACTGTCTGTCTCCTGAGCTGTAAATCTCTCGACCGCATTGATCGTGTGAATCACAAGCGCTGATATAGCGGCACAGACGATATCTTCGCCTGCCTCAGCATAACCGGCATGATCTGCTGCCTTGAAACCTGTCAGCTGTCCGTTCCGATTCTGATAAAAAGTAACCCTAGTCATTTCGATTTGACTTCAGACATTATACTTAAGCATTGATCTTGTTGATCTGTACTTTTGTATACTCCTGTCTATGGCCGTTTTTCTTGTGATAGCCAGTCTTTCTCTTGTACTTGTAAACGATAACCTTCTTAGCTTTTCCGTTAGCAAGAACAGTAGCCTCAACAGAAGCTTTTGCTGCGTCATCGCCAACTTTGATGGCTGCGTCATCGCGAACTGCAAGTACCTGATCGAAAGTTACTTTGTCGCCGGCCTCAGCTCCGAGTTTCTCAACACGGATAACATCACCCTCGGCTACTTTGTACTGTTTACCACCAGTTGCAATAATAGCGTACATATAGGACACCTCCTACTTTCTAAAAACTCGCCAGATTCGGTGACCGTTTACACGGTACTTAAACCCCTCTGCGCGGCATACTTCCATATTATTACATGGAGAACTTTATTTGTCAATAACAATTTGACGGACAAAAGACGGACAAATCATTGTCGAAACATTGTCTCACCAATCATCGTCCTCAGATCACAACCTTGTGGCTGACCGTGACGGCGAGACTTCCGGGTCCGATGTGGCAGCCTACAACCAGAGAAAGCGGATCCCCTGTGATTTCATATCCGGGGAAGGCTTCTTTGAGTTCTGCCTCCCATTCTTTGACATCCTCGGGTGCGTCTCCCTCAGAGTATGCGTAGCGGATCACGGCCTCACCCTTATCGGTAAAGTCTTTGAAGCGTCCCTCCATATCTTTGCGGATGGCGTCGATCATCGTCTTCTTTGCCTGTCTGGTTCCGCGGCATTTTGCGAAGGCGTCCAGTTTTTCACCCTGGATCTGCAGAACAGGTTTGATATGAAGAACACTTCCGATCAGAGCTGCCGCAGGTGTGACACGCCCGCCCTTTTTCAGGAACTTCAGGGTATCAACCATGATGTAGATGCTGGAATTGAACTTCTCTTCCTCCAGTTTTTCACGGATCTGCGCGGCACTCCATCCGTTATAGGAAAGGTAGAGCGCATCCTCTACGGACTGACGCATGGTGACGGAGATACGCTGGTTGTTTATGACTTCTACTCTTCCGTCATAGTCCTCGGCGAGAAGTTTTGCCGTCTGATAGGAATTGGAGAGACCGCTGGAGAGCGGGATGTAAACAAGTTCATCATTCTCCTCCAGAACCTTGTCCCAGAGTTCGGTGACCTCAGCGGGTGCCGGTTGGGATGTGGAAATGTTGAGTTCCGGATCTTCGAGCATCTCGAAGAATTCTTTCTGTGTAATATCAATGTCTTCACGAAGAAGTTTATCATTCATCAGGAAAGCCATCGGAAGGACATAGACGCCCAGTTCCTTTGCCTGATCCTGTGTAATACCGCAGTTACTGTCTGTGACTACAGCGACTTTTCTCATACTGGTAAAACCTCCTGGGGTTACTGCTGAAAAAAATTATCCGATGACTGCATCTGTGAAAATGAGTATCAGACCAACACATAAAATAATAACGGTTGGTATAATAATTTGCAAGAGTGTCTTGCGTTCCCGCCCCTGAACGAGGAACGCTGGTTTGACGACGGACTCTGATCTCCGGATGAGCCAGCATCCGGTGTAGATCAGAAGAGGTACAGGTAAACCGTACATACACAGGACAACTCCCACGGTACTTCCCGTCAGATGGACGCTGTTCAGCAGTTTTGCGGAATCCACCGGAACCATGCTCCTGGCCAGAAGACTGGCTACGATCAACATGGAGTTGTAGAGGAAATGCAGAAGCATCGTGTAAAAAATATTATCGGTCTCCAGCATGATCCAGGCGGCAATCACGCCCATCAGGATCGGCATGGACCATCTGACCGGCGAGATGTGAAAAACTCCGAAGAGAATGCCGGTGAGTGCCATAATCAGTGGTCTTGACCGGAAAGAATTTTTCAGGCCGCGGAAGATAATTCCTCTGTGAAGGATTTCTTCGGTGACTGCCGGTGCAAGGGTCGTACTGATCAGCATCAGAAAAACGGAACTGCCCGAAAGCATACTGCTGCTGATATCCTCAGAAGCAGAGACGGTCTGACTCGGAAACAGCCACAGAGTGAGCATGGAAATCGCCTGCGCGGACAGAAAAAAGGAAATCAGAATCACGAAGATTCCGCCGATGGCCACACCTTTCGGTTTCCGGAAGGGAAGAACCGAGGAAATATGATTTTTCATCAGAAGGATGAAAAGCAGACTGGCGATGACGAAGAACACCAGCTCAGAGAACATATTTGCCAGCTGTGGACTTGGGAGCAGCCTGTACACGAAGCGCCCGGTGTACAGGAAGGCCAGTGTTGTGGCCACAGCAAAAATCAGAGCCTGCCAGAAACGAATGGGGCCTCTCTTGAAAAAGTGCCGCCGGATATGCCGCGGTTTTGAATTTGCAATACTGCTGTAAGGAATATCCATAACTATCTCCCCTGTGAATAAGCTGTGGTAAGAGCGCTGTGCTGTTCGGCCAGAGAACGGCGAACCTTGCGTCTCGTGACCTCCATGATGTCCAGAGCGGTGAGATCAACTACTTTCGTGGAGACCACATCCCTCTTCACGAAGTCCTGCATGAGCTCAATGAGTTCTTTGCGATCTTCCGGATCTTTCATATTTATAAAGTCAATCAGAATCGTTCCGGAGAGCTGTCGAAGCCGGATTTGTCTGGCACTCTCTTCTGCTGCCTCCGCGTTGGTCATTCTGACCATGGAGCGGTAATCCTTGTTGCCGGAATACCGGCCGGTGTTTACGTCAATGGCGCAAAAGGCCTCTGTCTGCTCAATGACAAGAAAACCGCCGGATTTAAGCCATACTCTCTTTGAGGTGAGCTCGGTAAACAACGTTGTGAGATTATAAATGCGAAAAAGTTCCACCATATCATCCTTGTAGAGCTCGCATTTTACCCGGTGCTCCGGATCTACACGGTGTAGAAAGTCCTGCGTTTCAGCATGAATCTCCGGCAGATCTGTCACGATTCTGTTCAGATGAAGGAAGGAGCATTGACGGATCATGCGGATCCACTCCGGATCTTCTCTGTAGAGGCAGGTACCGGTGGTTCTGGACGGACCGTAAGTCGTGATATATTCCATCTTCCCGGCCAGTTGCTTCCACTCTTCCTCTAATTCCTTCTCTCCTGCCTGTGCCGCGTTGGTGCGGATGATCACGCCGAAAGTGGCGTCATACATAGGTTTCAGCAGAGCCTTCAGACGGCTTCGATCTTCCTCGTGAAGCTTTTTGGAGAAGTTCATCGTGGGTCTTCCTGAAGTAAAAACCAGCCACCTGCCGGCCAGATTGATATTTGTAGTCAGTCTCGGAAGTTTCTGCTTGAGAGCTTCCTTTTCAATCTGAACGATGACCGAATCACCTTCGTGAAGAGTGGACAGTTCCTCCCCGGTAAGAGGGAGGAAGCCGTTGGAATCCTCGTGAAAGCGGACAAAGGCAGCCGAGAGACTTTTCTGTATCTTCTCAACCCGTCCGACATATACATTGCCAAGGACGGGGCGCTGTCCTGCCGGTGTCAGACAGAATTCTGCCGGTTTTCCGTCCTCATAGAGAACGGTGGCCACAGTCTCTTTTCCCTCCGCGGGGAAAGCTGCAACGACAATCTTCTGTTCCATCAGAATTCCTTTCCCAGAGCGTCGAGAGCTACCAGTTTTCTGCTGCCCCCTTCGCCGAGATCAGCGAAAATATTGTTTCTGTGAACCAGGATGGCGTTGTCCGGGATTTCAAAACCTGCGTATGCGGCGAAGGCCTGCACCACAAGATCCGGTTTCAGATTGTGAACGCTGCCTGTGGCAAGTGTCATGCGGAAGGCGATCCGTTCCGCCTCCACTCCTGCCGGATGATTCTCCAGGGTTGCGTCGTCAAGATTGATCATGCGGAGTTTGTAGATCCAGGGATGGATGTCAACTTCCGCCTCGCTTCTTTTGGTCTTGCGCATGACCTTGATTTCCGGAAGATCCATGAAGGCAACGAGTTTTTCTTTCAGGTTGTCCGGGAAGGCCACCCGTCCCTTGCGGAAGCTGACGGTGTAATCCGCTGCAGCGACAACTGTCATTCCCTTGGAGGCTTTTGTCTCCGGAATCTGTACCACGCTCTCCACGGTGATGCCGTCTGCCATCTGACTGTTCAGAAGCTTCAGGAAAGTCTCAGACGTGATGCCTGCCTTTGCCATGCCCTCATCCTTGAGATCCAGGTCAAAATATTCTCCGGAGCTTGTCTTGCCTACACCCAGAGGAGCGGCAAAGGACATCAGCATGTGCGGGCTGAAGCCGGTGGAAAGGGCAAAGGGAAGCTCCGCACGGCGCAGAGCCTTCTGGAAATATCTCATAACATCCAGATGACCGATAAATTTGAGACATCCGGTTTTGGTGAATTTAACTCTTACTCTCAATGCAGACGCCTCCTTTGTATGCTGTGCAGCCGCAGCCTCCGCAGGCCTGACGGCAGTTCGGAGTGATGACGGCCTGCTGTGCTTTTTCCCACTCGCGGATCAGGAATTTCTTGGATACGCCGCAGTCCAGAAGATCCCAGGGAAGGATCTCGTCGATGCTGCGCACTCTTGCTGTGTAGAAATAAGGATCAATGCCGGTCTTCTCGAAGGCCTGATTCCACTTCTCTCTGTCAAAATTCTCCGTCCATGCGTCAAAGATACAGCCGCTGTTGTAGGCTTCCTCAATAGCCGCTGCCACACGGCGGTCACCTCTGGCAAGAACACCCTCAAGTTCGGAGACATAGGCGTCGTGATAGGTGTAACGGATGCTCTTCTGGTTCGGCATTGCCCGGACTTCATCCTTGACCATATGTGCCTTGTCCAGGAATTCCTGTTCCGTGTTCATCGGAGCCCACTGGAAGGGCGTGAAAGGCTTGGGAACAAAGAAGGAACTGCTGGCGGTGATGGAAATCTTGCCCACACGTTCTTCCTTCGGGATATTGTCATAATAACACTCGGCAACCCGCTGGCAGAGATGGGCGATATCCTTGATATCCTCTTCCGTTTCACCCGGATGTCCGAGCATGAAGTAGAATTTCACCTTGTTCCATCCGCCCTTAAATGCCTCAAGGGCACCGTTCATGATATTCTCCTCTGTGATTCCCTTGTTGATGACGTTGCGCATCCTCTGGGAACCCGCCTCTGCGGCAAAGGTAAGACTGCTCTTCTTCACATCCTGTACCTTGGACATAATGTCAAGGGAAAAGGCGTCGATTCGAAGAGAAGGCAGGGAGATGTTGATTCCCTTTTCCTTGCAGATTTCAATGAGAAAGTTCAGGAGCTCATCCAGCTGTGAATAGTCAGAACTGGACAGCGAGCTGAGGGTGATCTCATCGTAGCCGGTGTTTTTCAGCATAATCTCAGCCTGCTGCTTCAGCTTCTCCACGTTCTTTTCACGCAAAGGCCGGTAGAGCATGCCGGCCTGGCAGAACCGGCAGCCGCGGATGCAGCCGCGCTGAATCTCCAGGACTACTCTGTCCTGTGTCGCCTGGATATAGGGAACGACAGGGGCATCCGGGTAGCTGACATTGCTGAAATCCATAACAATCTGTTTGGTGATCTTCTCGGGCACAGAGTCGTCGACGCGTCCCAGTGAAGACAGCGTTCCGTCTTCGCCGTAGGTGCAGTCATAGAACTGCGGCACGTAGAGCCCCTTGATATTTGCCGCCCTTCGCAGGAATTCTTTTCTGGTCATGCCGGTTGCCTTTTTCATCTTGTAGAGAACGAAGAGATCGTCATAGGCAATTTCTCCTTCTCCGATATAGAAGAGATCGAAAAACTCTGCAATGGGCTCCGGGTTGTAGGTACACGGACCTCCTCCGATGACGATGGGGTCATCCTCTTTCCGGTCAACGGCGTGGAGGGGAATCTCTGAGAGATCCAGAACCTGCAGAATGTTTGTATAGCACATCTCATACTGGATGGTGATTCCGAGAAAATCGAAATCGCGGATCGGATCCTGGGATTCCAGGGCAAAAAGGGGAAACTTCTGCTCTCTCATTACCTTGTCCAGATCCGGCCACGGAGAATAGACTCTTTCGCACCAGATATCTTCTCTTTTATTGAACATGTCGTAGAGGATCTGAATTCCCAGGTGGGACATTCCGATCTCGTATACGTCCGGGAAACACATGGCAAAGCGAATGTCAACGGAAGACGGATCCTTCATCACCGAGTTGACTTCGTTACCGATGTAGCGCTCCGGTTTTTCGATATTCATCAGAATATCATCATCTAAAGCAAGTTTGCGCATATATACCTCTTGTTCTTTTGGTGTCAGTATAACGGTTCATAAAAAACGATCGTTATACCGGATGTAAAAGTTTGTACTGCAGTTTCGAACGGACAGCCCGATTCGTTGCTGCACATCAAAAGGGACTGTCTAGTGTTGCGGCAGCCCCTTGAACATCCTTAATTATTTGTTTTCAGCTTCCCTTGCGGCTCTCTCAGCCTTCTCGGCTTCAGTCTCGATCCATGCCTTGTGGATGATATCATCGCGGAACATGGAGAATTTATCCATTGGATACTGTTTCAGATTTTCGAGAACTTTGCGTCCGTCCGCCTGCTTGAGAAGAACTTCCCGTGCCTTCAGTGTCTCAGACTCTGTCCTGTGTTTGGAAGGACCGCCCACGCATCCACCGGGACAAACCATGCCCTCGACGAAATCTTCCGGAAGTTTTCCGAACTGAAGCAGGGTGAGAGCCTTGCGGCATTCATCGCCTCCGGCACATTTGCGGAGACTGATATCGTTGGTATCCACACCTCTCTCTTCCATACACTCGATGACAGCCTTTGCTACACCGCCGGAAGTTGCAAAGCGTTTACCGAAGATGGATGACTCCTGATACTTGTCCTCGCAGGGTTTTAATTCAACGTCCTTGGAGCGGAGGAACGCACGGAATTCTCCGTAGGTAAGAACGTAATCCGCATTTTCTGCCACAAGTTCTTTGTCTGCAGCCTCGGATTTTTTCGCGATACAGGGGCCCACAAAGACAGTGATGCATCCGGGATGTGTGGCCTTCAGATATCTGGAAATCGCACACATCGGTGAGACAACGGACGACATATTGTTCTTGTAGAGATCAGGGAAATGCTTGCGGAGCATATTGATGAACGCCGGACAACAGCTGGTGGTCATCTTTTTGCCGGCCTCTTTGGCCTCGCTCCATTCCTCTGACTCATAGGCGGCGGTCATATCTCCTCCAAGACCTACCTCAACCATATCCGTAAAGCCCATCTCTTTGCAGGCTACGCGGATGGAACCCATGGTAATATCGGGGCCGAACTGGCCCTCTGTCGCAGGCGCGCACATCGCAAAAACTTCCCGGTCGGACTTGATGTCAGCGATGATACCCGGGAGATTGGATTTGGAAGCCGGAGCTCCGAAGGGGCATGCATGGATACAGTGACCGCAGTTGATGCATTTCTCCTCGTCGATAATGCAGATGCCATATTCATTGTAGGTGATGGCACCTACCGGGCAGGCCTTCTTACAGGGTCGCTCAAGGTGAACGATCGCATTATAAGGACAGGCCTGTGCACACTTGCCGCACTCACGGCATTTGGTGGGATCGATATGAGATCTGTGGTTACCAATGGAAATGGCGTCGAACTTACAGGCATTTTTACAGGCCTGACCCATACATTTCCGGCAGTTGTCGGTTACAGAATACGAAGAAATCGGACACTCCTCACAGGCCGGGCTGAGAATCTGTACAATGTTTGTGGAGTCATTTCCCGGTGTCGGGTTTTTGCCCTCCGCGAGACGGATTCTCTGTTTTACAAGTTCCCGGTCCTTATATACACAGCAGCGGTATTTGGCCAGGGGACCGGGAATCAGCTCGTAGACCAGTTTCTGTTTTCCTTCTTCGTTCAATTCATCTTTCCAGGCAAGTCTTGCGACTTCCTCCAGAATCTTGTGCTTCAGATCAAGTAAGCTCGCGTCATTGGTAATCATAGTTTCATCCTTTCATATGAGTCTATCGCTGTGTTGCGCGTTTCATAGCTGTTCTTAATCACTTCTTCTGATCCTCTCACGGAATTCCGGAGAAGATCCGGTACCACAATTCTTCCGGTGCAACAGAAACTCTGATTGAAAAATCTGTCACACAAATACTCCGATCCGTAAAAGTCCGCACTTCTTTTCGTTTTAGGAAAAATATACTTTTAAAGACAGGAATTCCCCTGTCTACGGAGCGATTATATTTTACTATGTTTATGAATTTCTTGCAACGTGTACCGGCATGACGGTTTTGAACAGTGCTTCCTCTACACCGGGAAAAACAAAAGAAGACTTGTCCGTGGACGACCTCAATGCTACACTGTAGCTGTTGAAATAAAACAGAAGGTTATGCGCTTCGCATCGCTGAATGTGAAGTGGATCCCTATCTTATAAAAACATGAAAAGAGGGCCAAAACGATGAAGTTCTTTTATCCTGTAATCGTTACAAAAAAAGAAGAAGGCTATTATGCTGAATTTCCGGATCTGGAGATGTGTACGGCTAAGGGTGAAACTCTCGACGACGTTCTGGAGAATGCCCGTGAGGCTGCCTACACCTGGATTGACACGGAACTTCAGGAGGATGATCCGCAGCTTCCCGCCTCATCCGACAAGGCTGATCTTCAGGCCGAAGCCGGACCGGACCAGGATGTAAGAGAAATCCTGATCACATATCGTATGATGGATGGCTGGGAGGAGTGATCCTCTCAGGATTGAAGGGCTGGGGGAGTCGAAGTCCGCTTGCGGACTTTGTTCATCCGTCCCGCAAAACGCAGGAAAAGCAGAGCAAGAAGAATACCGGCCAGGACTCCGCCGGAGTCGATCAGAACGTCCGTGAACTGTCCGCTTCTGCCGGGCACAAACAACTGATGGATTTCATCCGAAGCCGCATAGAGCGCACCCAGAGTAAAGGAGGCGCCTGTGCGGCTTCGTTTTATGATCCCCTTTTTGACGTTGTTCAGTTCTGCATCCCGGTGGTTAAGTGGATACAGAGTGGCAAAAAGAAGTATGCCGAGAATGGCGTACTCGGTGGCGTGGGCTGCTTTTCGCATCGGGTAGTCCATCTTTTCCGCAAAGCTTTCTTTTTTCTCTTCCGGCCAGTTTTTGAATCCGGGAACCAGAAGCTCACCGGCCATCCGTCCCCAGAACATGCTTGTGTCCGTGGACTCTTCCGCCGGCTGTGCGGAAAACGTAAATATGACAAGCATCCAGGTGATGGTGAGAAAAAGCAGAATCGTGAAAGCTGTCCTGTGTTTTTGTTTTCCGTTCCTGGCAACCTTTGCCTGGGTGTCTGTCGAAAGGTTTGGTTTATTCATTGCTGTTCTATCCTTGTGTTCGTGATTGTTACATTCTAATATAACGGTTTTTAAATAACTCTACTTATGCTAGCCCGCTTGTCTCGATAGCACGCACCTGCAAGCTCACTCTTCCGCAGGTATTAGTACCCCCGGTTGTCTGTCAGCATATAGAGCAGGGCATTGCAGATGCAGGCGGCGATATTACTTCCGCCCTTCCGCCCTCTGGCCACGATGCAGGGAACACCCGTATTGATGATAAGCTCCTTGGAAGCCACGACATTCACAAAGCCGACGGGGACTCCGATCACAAGTCGGGGATCGATCCGTTTTTCATCAATGAGCTGACTTAAGTGGATCAAAGCTGTCGGAGCATTGCCGATGGCAAAGATCAGCGGGCGGTTCAGTGATGCCGCTTTCTCCATGCTGACCACGGCCCGGGTAACTCCCCTGCGCTTTGCTTCTTCGGCAACATCTTCGTCGGACATGAAACAGAGCACTTCTCCTCCGTATCTTTTCAGAACGTTTTTGTTGATGCCGGATCTGGCCATCTGGGTATCTGTCACAATGGAGGCACCCTCACGGATGGCCGCGAGCGCCTGTTCCACACAGCCGTCGGAGAAATAGAGATTCTCCGCGTAATCAAAATCTGCCGATGTGTGGATGCATCTCTTGACAATCAGCTCTGTGCCGGGTTTCAGAAGCTTTTCTCTCTCTCCCAGCTCTTCGGAGATGATCTCGAAGCTTCTCTTTTCAATGTCCATCGGGCGGATCTGCTCGATTTCAATTTTTTTTCTCATCGGAACTTATATCCCTTTCTCAAGTATCTCATAGACTTTTTTCATGTCAAGGCTCTCCCTGAGCCCTTCTGCCAGCAGATCAAACTGTGACTCTTTAAATGTCTGATAGTCTGTCGTTTTCATGCCGGAGGTATCAATGCCTTTTGCCGCTCCGAGGTCGGCGATGATGGCAGCGGTGATCTCATCGCTGTCAAAAATGCCGTGGATGTAAGTCCCGTAGACATTTCCGCACTGTGCCCCATCGAAGACAGTTTCGTTTCCTATGCGGTTGATTTCGGTCAGTGGAGCGGAAAACGAAGGCTTTCCTGTCGACCGGCCGGAAGGTTCCGGCATGCTCTGCCCCATGTGGATCTCATATCCCTCAAAGGAAAGACCCGAGAGCGAATGAAGAATTCCGCCGACTTTCTGTATGCGCCCTTTTGTCTGGGTGCGGGTCTTTGCTGTGGAAAATGTGGTTTTCACCGGAAGCAGTCCAAGGCCTCTCGCTGTCCCGCCTTCCTCTGTGTGGAAAGGATCAGAAAGTCCGGTTCCAAGCATCTGAAAACCACCGCAGATTCCGAAGATCGGCGTTCCCGCTGCTGCAGCTTTCAGGATGGCAGCCTCCAGTCCGTTCTGACGGAGCCACAGAAGATCACCCATGGTATTTTTGGTACCGGGAAGAATAATCATATCGGGATTTTTTAGTTCCCTGACATTCGTTACATAGCGAAGGGAAAGCCCTTCGATGCTCTGGAAGGGATTGAAGTCTGTGAAATTGGAAATCCGTGGCAGACGGATCACCGCGATGTCGAGGAGGGCCGCTGCACTCTTTTGTTCAAAGCGTTCGGACAGACTGTCTTCATCTTCGATATCCAGCTGCATGTAGGGAGTAACGCCGATGACAGGAATGTGGCATCTGGCCTCCAGCATTTCCACGCCGGGATCGAGGATGGTCTTGTCTCCACGGAATTTATTGATGATCAGTCCCTTCACCATAGCTCTCTCATCGTCATCTAAGAGTGCCGTTGTTCCGTAGAGCTGGGCAAAGACACCGCCGCGGTCAATGTCCCCTACGAGCAGAACCGGTGAGGAGGCGATCTTCGCCATGCCCATATTCACGAAACAGTCGTCGTTCTTGAGATTGATCTCCGCAGGACTTCCCGCGCCCTCAATGACGATGATGTCGTTTTCCTGCGCCAGGGAGTCATAGGCACTTCGGACAGCCGGAATCAACTCCGGTTTGTATTTGAAGTAATCCCGGGCATTCATCGTGGCGATGACTTCACCGTTTACGATGACCTGGGATCCCACGTCACTGGTAGGCTTCAGGAGAATCGGATTCATTCGCACATCCGGCGCCAGACCGGCACACTCCGCCTGCATAACCTGGGCACGCCCCATCTCCAGACCGTCCTTCGTAATGTAGGAATTCAGCGCCATATTCTGTGCCTTAAAAGGCGCAACCCTGTAGCCGTCCTGGCGGAAAATCCTGCACAGCCCGGCTGCCAGAAGGCTCTTCCCGGCATTGGACATGGTTCCCTGAATCATAATTGCTTTTGCCATTTGTTGTATATTCCTCTCTTGTTACTGAACCTGTTCAGGATGAAAGTTTCTCAGCGCCTCGATCAGCTTTACATTTTCGTCATGAAGTCGAATGGCAACCCTGTAATAGCCCTCCACAAGTCCACGGTAGTTGGAGCAGTCCCGGATCAGGATTTTTCGTTCCAGCACAGACTCTTTGAGTCCGGCAGGTCCTTTGAAGAAGAGATAATCGGCGCTTCCGTCATATACGGTAAGACCGCATGCCTGAAGTTCTTTCTTTAGCCACTCCCGTTCTTTGGCAAGGTATTCCATCGTGTGTTCCAGATAAGACGTTTCCTGAAGTGCCGCAATGCCGGCTTTCTGGGCCGGTAGGGAAACACTCCAGGGCTGTACATAGCCATGCATTTTTTCCAGAAATGCAGTGTCGCCGCAAAGACCGTAGCCGAGCCGAAGACCCGCCATGGCATACTTTTTTGTAAATGCTTTCAGGACAAAAAGATTCGGATATTGATCAAGGTATGGCACCAGGGATCGGCCTTTTTCGACGCAGAAGTCCAGAAAGCATTCATCCACCAGAAGCCGGATGTTGTTCAGCCTGCAGAGTCGGAGAACTTCGGTAAGGAGGTCCGGGTCTATCAGCAGACCGGTGGGATTGTTGGGATTGCAGAGGACGACCAGATCCAGATCCGGGTCCAGGCGATCCGTCAGATCCTGTCGGAAGTTAAAGCCGTCTTCAACTCTCAGATGATAAAAATCTATGTGGCAGTTTACACTCATCATCGCCTGTTCGTATTCCGCAAAAGCAGGCGCAGGAAGAAGGGCTCTCCTTGGCTTTAAGGCAGCCGCGTAGGTAAATAAAAGCTCTGCCGCTCCGTTTCCACAGATAATCTGAGAAGGTGCGCTGCCTTCAGAGACAGCGATGGCAGTGACAAGTTCCCGGCATAGCGGATCCGGGTAGCTGCTGATTGATGTAAGTGCCTCAGCGGCCGCCCGGATCACAGATTCCGGTGTCCCGAAAGGATTCATATTTGAAGAAAAGTCGATGACGCCGGGATGACTGTAGACATCACCGCCGTGGATGATTTTTGACATAATGTGTCTCTTTTCCTGTAATGGATTTACGTTTGGGATTTGTGTTTGATGTTCGCGCTGACTTTAAAACTCAGCGTCGAAGAACAGCTATACTAGTATCAGTGCCAGAGCTCTCAGAGATGCAAAGAGGATCAGGGCTGCGATGGATGTAAGGTTCATCAGCGTTCCTGCTCTCGGGATGTCTTCGGCCTCGATTTCCCGGACCGGATCTCCGATGGAGGGTTTGTGTACGAGTTTACCGAAATAGCTCGCGTCTCCTGCCAGGCGCACACCAAGAGCGCCGGCCATGGCCGCCTCCGTCTGCGCAGAATTCGGACTGGCATGTTTCTTCCGGTCTCTTTTGAAAATCTTCCATGCATTCTTTCGGTCGTAGCCGCCAATTCCAGACATCAGCACCATGATAAGTCCCGCGATTCTGGCCGGGATGAAATTCACCAGATCATCCAGGTGGGCGGCAAAAGAGCCGAAATGAAGGTACTTTTTGTTCTTGTATCCAATCATGGAGTCCAGTGTATTTACGGACTTGTAGAAAAATCCTCCGGCTGCGCCGCCGATGGCGATAAAGAACAGAGGCGCAACCACGCCGTCAGAAGTATTTTCCGCGACGGTTTCCACCGCCGCCCGGGTGACACCGGCACGGTCAAGCTTCCCGGTATCTCTTCCGACAATCATGGATACCGCCTGGCGGGCATCTTCCAGGGTACCTTTTTTCAGGGCATGGTAAACCTTGCCGCTCTCCTTCCGAAGGGAAGTGGCTGCCAGCATCTGGCTGCACCAGAAAGTCTCCAGAATAAAGGCGGCAATTATGTTTATCTTTTTTACAAGGAGCAGAAGGATCAGAGGAAGCAGGGTGCTGACAAGAACAGTCGTCATGGCCGTGTATAAGCCGGCCTGCCACTCCCCTTTTTTGTCTCTGGTATTCATGCTCCGGAAAAGCTTTTCCAGGTACCCGATGAGACTACCTATGATCCGCACCGGATGGTACAGAAATTCGGGATCACCGATGAGTTGATCCAGGAGAAAACCGAGGATCATGGCCGGGAGGATGGGTTCACGGGTTAACAGTTGCACAAGGTACATACATTTTCATCTCTTTCTTGCAGCAGCCCGAAGAAAAGCTTCGGCGGCCGCTGGATTTGCGTAGTAATACAGATGCGGAAAACCGGCATAAAGCGTATCCGTGGAATAACCGCAGCGCCAGGAACGGTTGCCGGTAGGTTTGACCGCCAAAAAGGCATCTCCGGGATCTCCGGACTCGTAGTAGTGAAACTCGTGGGCTTTGATATCTCCCACATCGGCGCCGAAGAAACGGTTTTCTTTCAGAGTGACATAGCCAAAGCGGCTCAGGTGGCCGGTGAATCTGCAGGTTTCCGGAAAAATTCCCACGGCTGGGTGCTCAACGCCTTCCGGATCGATGATGCTGCGGTGCAGGTAGAGAAAACCTCCGCACTCCGCAATGGTGGGCAGCCCCGCATGTACTGCACTCCTGATTTCTGAACGCATGGTGGTGTTTCCGGACAGTTCAGCCCCATAGATTTCGGGATAGCCGCCGGACAGGATCATGGCATCCAGACCATCGGGAAGATGTGAATCGTGAAGCGGGGAAAAAGGAAGGATCTCCGCTCCCATTTCTTTCAGCAGATCCAGATTGTCGCGGTATATGAAACAGAAGGCCTCGTCTTCTGCCACACCCACACGGATGCTTGAACCGTCCGCGTGTCTGATTGGAACATCCGGGAGAATTCTCTGGCGTACACTCAGTCTGTCCGCACGAAGTTCCGGAGCTGTAGCGGCAAGTTCCAGAATCTTCACGAGATCTACGCTCTCTTCCATTTGTTCAGCCAGACGATCCAGTCCTGACTGAAGATCTTTGATTTCATGGGGAAGAACCAGACCCAGATGCCGGCTTTCCAGATGAAGATCATCCATAACAGGCAGGTAGCCAAGAACCGGTATGCCGATTTCTCTCTCGATCATTGCTTTCATTCGCGGATATACCATGGGTGAAACGCGGTTCAGTAGAATTCCGCGGATACTGGAGGCCTTGTCATAATCCAGAAAGCCCCGGATCAGCGGAAGTACAGACCGGCTCATCCCACGTGCCGGAACAACAAGGATGACGGGCGTCTTCGTAGCTTCTGCCAGGTCGCTGGAACCTGCATTGGAATTCTCAAGTCCCAGGCCGTCGTAGTATCCCATGACACCTTCAAGGACAACCAGATCCGATGCTTTTGAGTTTTTTGCAAGCAGCGCCCGGGTAAGGGACGGCGGCGTGAAGAAGGTATCCAGATTCCGTCCGGGCACATCAATCACCTTTGTGTGAAACATGGGATCGATAAAGTCGGGACCGCATTTCATCGAGACAGGGTGAAGCCCCTTCTTTTTCAAAAGATGCAGGAGTCCGCAGGTGACGGTCGTTTTTCCGCTCCCGCTCGAGGGAGCCGCAATCATGATCCGGTTGCGTTTCATAGCTTATGATCTCCTTCATTCATGAACTCAGCAAATGTAAGAACAAAGTCAGCAAGCGGACAAAAGGCGCGCGAGCAGAACCGTTCTTCATAAAATGGTGATCATCCGGGATTTCCTGTGGCGGAAATAACATAGACGGGATTGTGGGCAGTCATCATGTGATAAGAGGCCACAGATCTGCTTTTCGCTACATTTACACTGGCAATATCCACCTCTCTGAAGGGAAGTTCCCGAAGGGCGGCCAGAGCTTCTGTCAATGTTTCCAGTGTGATGGCATTGATGACGATGCGGATGCCCGGATTTTTGTCCAGAAGAAGCCGGAGAATTTCACGGAGCTCTCCGCTGCTTCCTCCGATAAACGCGTGTGTAGGTACGGGAAGATCCGCAAGCGCTCCGGGTGCTGTTCCCCGTATGATTTCCATATTTGCAGCGCAGAAATGCTGACGGTTCTTCTGCAGGAGTTCAACAGCTGCATCCTTCTTCTCAATGGAGAATACTCTTCCGCCGCTGTCCAGCCGAGCGGCCTCTATGGAAACGGAGCCGGTGCCGGCCCCGATATCATAGAGAACGAAGCCTTTCGTCAGGCGCAGCTTGCAGAGGGAAATTTCGCGAACCTCTTCCTTTGTCATTGGAACATCGCCATGGATGAAGGCATCATCCGGAATTCCGTGGGCGACGGTACACTCCGGGGAGGGATTCTCCAAAAGGATTACACTCAATGGATGATTTTCATAGGACAAAAAATCCTCTACACTTCCGCGTGTGATACTTTCCTCCGGATAACCCAGCTGTTCACCGACCGTGATCCTGATGTGCGTCATACCGAAAGACAGGAGTTCTTCCGCAATCCGGCATACAGCATCCCCGGTTCCGAGAATCGAGAAAACCCGGTGGTGTGTGCGGAGCTCACCCACAAGGTTGAGGTTTTTGCCGTGCATACTTGTCACACGGATATCGTCCCAGGAGGTGCCAAGGCGCGCACAGAACATGGATAGGGAACTGATCCCGGGGATAATCTTCGTATCCACGGGCAGCAGAGGAAGAAGTTTCTTCGCCCCGCTGAAAAAACCGGTGTCGCCGGACATCAGAATCGCAATTTTAGCTGCCGACGGATGATTTTCGATACATTCCAGAATCCGTTCCGGCAGATAGGCACAAAAACAATCCTGTCCCTCACCGGCCACTGCCTGCAGCATGCGGGAGGCACCGATGAGCAGATCTGCTTCATCGCAAAAAGCGGCGGCCTCTTTGGTGAGGGCGCCGTTATTTCCCGGTCCGATGCCGATCAGTGCAATTTCTCTCATAGTTGTAAACCTCCCGGTAGTTGTCAAATGAAGGACGAAATATGTTCAGGCGTTTGATGTCGGATAGTTGAAGCATAACGGAAGCATAATATTTGATTCAGAAGTCTCTGACCGGAAACTCAAGATATTTTTTTATACAGGTCTCGACGGAAATACCCTCTTCGGATACCGGGCGGCTGATGATGATCAGCGTACAGTTACAGACTG
Source organism: Eubacterium sp. (assembly GCA_024684035.1). Classification (GTDB taxonomy): domain Bacteria; phylum Bacillota; class Clostridia; order Lachnospirales; family Lachnospiraceae; genus Bilifractor. The sequence continues at coordinate 41,859 of JAIKXQ010000059.1, forward strand.
TTGCCGCAGCTTCTTTTTCCGGAAAACCGCCTTCGACGCCCGTATCCTTGGTTACCAGGTAGGATGCCTGACAGTGACGGATCATAGCCTCATTCAGATCCCGGGAAAAAGGTCCCTGCATACAGATCAGATGTTTTCCCTCAAATCCCAGTTCGCTGCACTTCTGCACGACCGAAGGCAGGGAAAGAACCCTGGCAAAGAGTCTGGTCCGGTAATCGGTGATGGATGTGTAGGCTTCCAGCTCCTTGCTGCCTGTCGTCACGAAAACGTTCCCCTTCGTCTGGTTCAGATAGGACGCAGCCGAGGGAATATCCGGAAATACAAGGCGGGAAGCTCGCGTTTCATCTGCCGTCGTTTCTGTACCTGATCCGGAATTTACCAGAGGTGAATCGGAAAGACCGGAAAGTCCCTTTCGAAGAACGCGGATGTATTTCCTCTCACAGACTTCGCAGGCAGAGCGGATATTCTCCGTCGCAGCCGCCGCGTAGGGGTGGGTGGCGTCGATGATTAAGGCACCGGGGACAGATTCTGAGCGGAGCATCGTCTCGATGTCAGCCTGATCCAGTCGACCGCTTCGAATCTCAATCGTATTCATTTCCGATTCATCAGTTAATCCGGCAGAGTCAAGAAGAAGCTGCTTCCCGTAGGAAGTGGCGGTAAGTATCAGAGACTTGAAAGCAGTTTGCCGCAGATGATCCGCAATACGGTGCCCCTCACTTGTTCCGGCAAAAAGGATGATCTCAAACATCGCGGTAGCCTCTGGGCGTCACCATGTAGTTCTGGATTTCTTTCGTCTGGGAGTTTCCGATAAAGACGGTGGTGAACATATTCACCGGTGTGTCCCTGAGTTCTCGTAAGGTCAAAACCTTCTTCGTCTCACCCTCACGGCCGATGTTCTCCACGATGCCGCAGATGGTGGATGGATCTCTGTAGCGAAGCAGTATGTCGCAGGCCTTCTGCAGATAATCCGCTCTCTTCCTGCTGGAAGGATTGTAGAGGACGACGACGAAATCCGCCTCTCCCGCTGCTTCCAGACGCTTTTGAATTTTTTCGATGGGTGTCAGGAGATCTGACAGGGAAATCAGACAGAAATCATGAATGAGCGGTGCTCCCAGAATGGCTGCACCCCCAAGTGCTGCCGTTACGCCTGGAATGATGTTCAGTTCCACTTGCGGATAATCTTCCCCGATCTGATACATGAGACCGGACATCCCGTATACTCCTGCGTCGCCGCTGCAGACAAGAGAGACATTCTTTCCTTTTTCGGCTTCTTCAAAAGCCATACGGCAGCGGTCAACCTCTTTTGTCATAGGGGTTGTAAGAAACTCCTTGTCCGCCAGATGATCCCGAAGAAGGTCGACATACACGGTGTAGCCGATGATGGTATCGCTTTCCTCCAGCGCCTTTGCGGCCTCGATCGTCATCTTGTCCCAGGCTCCGGGGCCCATGCCTACTACGTTAATTCTTTTCAATGTTTGATCCTGCTTTCTTAAAAACGGATGGTTGACTTTGTCAATACAGCGGCAAGGGTTACGCCATCACGGCTTGTTTTGCGGATGACGAGATTATTTCCACCGGCGAGAACCGCGGCGCGTTCACAGACGTTATCTACGCCGAGAATCTGCTGTACAAAACCGGAGGCTGTGTAATCTCCTTCGGCTTTCGCCAGTTCGTCTGCCGTATAGGTGTAAAACGGAAGAAAATGTGTGTCACAGAACCGGAGAAGTCCCGGTTCGTCTTTCTTTAGGTCAACGGAGGCAACCGCCGCGATGGCCTCCGGATACAGGCTGTATTCCCGCAGGGTATCCGCCACCAGTTTTTCGATGACGGCGGCGCTGGTTCCTTTTTTACAGCCGATGCCGAGAACCAGACACTTGGGGATCAGCCAGAGGGTGTGGTCAAAATAGGCGCGGTTATAGGACGGACTGATATAGATTCCAAGGGATGTTCCCTCCGCCTCATTTTCCGCTCTCGCAAGGCGCGCCTCCTCGAGTTTATCCGACCAGAAGACACCATCGGGGAGATCGCCCTCCACCGGGAAATGCGTGTAGAAACCCACAGGTTCTCCCGCCAGGAGTGCCGCGGATACTTCCTTGGCATAAGTCATGTTTGAGATGATCATATTGTTCTCCGTGGCATACACATCCACAGCAAAGCGGTGACTGACGTCGGTGGCTGTGGTAATGACTGGAGTACTTCCCATCCGCTCCGACAGTTCTGTGACAAGGGCGTTGGCTCCGCCGATATGACCGGATAAAAGGGAAATGCAGAATTTTCCTTTCTCGTCGATAACAAGAACGGCCGGATCCGTTCGCTTATCCCTCACAAAGGGGGCAATGGAACGGACAGCTATTCCTGCTGCCCCGATAAAAATCATGACATCACATTCCTGAAAACGGGCACCTGCCCATTCCTGTACCGGCTCTTTCACGTCAAGAATCGGAGAGTCTTCCTCTCCATCCAGATATTTGCCCTTTCCGTACCACTGCTGTTCTACCTTGTCACTGTTGTAGAAATCATCAAGAATGCGACGAACGTCAAGGGCTATTTTCTTTCCTTCTGTTGTAAAACAAATACCTGCTAGTTTCATTTTTTATCTGTCCCCATTCTGAATTCTGTAGTAAATCCCGGGTCATAGAGCTTAGAGCGGTCGTAATGTGAATGGGTCACGATATCACCTACAATGATCAATGCGGTTTTGGTGATGTGATGCTGTTCCGCTGTCTGCGCAAGATCTGAGACTGTGCAAATATATTTCTCCTCGTCCGGCCAGGTCGCCTTGTAGACAATTGCGGCGGGAGTATCCGGAGCACAGCCGCCGCTGATGAGACGACGGCTGAGTTCCGGCAACATTCCTGTGCTGAGAAAAAGAACCATGGTTGCCCCGTGTGTCGCCAATGCCTCGATGGATTCTTTTTCGGGAACGGGCGTCCGACCGGCCATACGGGTGACGATGACGGTCTGTGATACATCCGGGAGTGTATACTCCAGATTCAAAGCCGAGGCCGCGCCGCAAAGAGAACTGACTCCCGGTGTGTAGTCGTAAGGAATTTCACTTTCATCCAGAAGATCCATCTGCTCCCGGATTGCCCCGTAGAAACAGGGATCGCCGGTATGAAGACGGACGGTGGTGAGGCCTTGTTCTTCCGCTTCTCTCATTACACGGATCACTTCTTCCAGTGTCATCTTCGCGGAATCATGGATGGTACAGGATTCCTTTGTCATCCGGAGAAGTTCGGGATTCACCAGGGAGCCTGCATAAATCACGACGTCAGCTTCTTTCAGATATTCCGCGCCACGAAGAGTGATCAGATCCGGCGCTCCGGATCCTGCTCCGACAAAGTGAATCATAGCTGTTCCTCTTTTCTTTTAATAATCGCAAGTGTAAAATAACCGGTCCGTTCATCGATCTGCCGCCGGTCATAATAAATCCGCTGTTCCGGTAATCCGCAATTTTCCACGATGCAAACGGAATCCTGTTCATTCATCTGATCGAGGACTGCGGCAAGTTTCTTTCCGGATTTCATGAGCACACGGGTGCCCGAAAGGCTGCTGACAAGGCCGTCGTCGCAGCTGCCCGCGAGTATGTGAATCGTCTCGTCGTTTTCTGCAAGAGAAAGTCCGGCTTCTGCAGCGGCTGCACAGAAGGAGGGTACGCCGTTGATGATCACAGCCTCTCTTCCGCTGTTCCGGATCATTTTGTGAAGATAGAGATAGGTGGAATAGACCGTTGGATCTCCGAGCGTCAGGAAGGCTACATCCTGTCCCGCATCCAGGTGCGCATTGATGGCCTTTGCTGCACTCGTATGCGCTTCCGCCAGTCTGACTGGATCTTTTGTCATTGGAAAATCCAGAGGAAGAAGGACTTTTTTTGAAAGTTCCGGACAGATTTGAACCGCTATCCGGTAAGCCATTGTTTCTTCGGCAGGATTGCCGGGAAGCGCGACGACTTCGGCTTCCCTGATACGGTTCAACGCTTTCAGTGTCATCAGTTCCGGGTCTCCGGGACCTACGCCGATCCCATAGAGGGTGCCTCTTTGTTTATTGATCATAATTGCTCCCTGCGCGTTTGCTCTGGACAGCAAGGCGCTCTTTTAACAGATCTGTAGTTTCTGTCGCGGCCAACAGACCGTGACAGTTGGAAAAAATAATGGCTCCGATGAGGAAATCCTGATTCCTCGCCCTCATGCGAAGATAATAATCGATCCGAGCGGCAAGGACGTCCATAACCTTCCGGAAAGCGTCTTCACCGGCGTTCTGCCTGAGAAGATCCAGAGCCTCTTCCGTGGTATTGGTATCCAGCAGTTCTCTGCAAAGATCTGCGTCGATCCCTGCGCGCAGGGCGGCCGTGCACATAAGTTCCGCACGACAGTCCGCCTCATGGGAATGTGTGTTCATGATGCCTCCGGAGACTTTAATGATTTTTCCGATGTGGGATACGATCAGCATTCCCTTGTATCCGCAGTCAATGGCCATGTCAATGGTTTCTCCCACAAAGTTGCTGAAGGTAATCATCTCATCGGTATTAAGATCCGGCATTTCCTTAGCAAAGCGTTCTCCGTAATTGCCCGGAGCAACGACGATATAGTCAGCCCCTCCCGCGTGGCGGGCGTTGAGCTCCGTTCGCGTGGTGTCAAGCAGAGCCTTGATACTCATAGGCCAGACGATTCCGCTGGTTCCGAGAATGGAGATTCCTCCCACAATTCCAAGTTTCGGATTGAAGGTCTTCTCCGCGATCTTCTCTCCTTCCGGAACCGAGATCACCACGGAGATTCCGCCCCGGTATCCATGGGCCTTACAGCTTTCACCGACCGCTTTTCGGATCATCTCCCGGGGCACGTGGTTGATGGCTGCGTTGCCCACCGGCTGGTCAAGACCAGGCCTGGTCACACGGCCGACGCCCTTGCCGCCATCGATGACGATTTCTGTTCCACTGCAGCCGGAGACCGTCACTTCGATCAGGAGGCCGTTCGTGGCGTCGACGTCATCGCCTCCGTCCTTGCGAACGGAGCAGGTAACTGCCACAGGTTTTCCGGCCGGATCTCTCCGGATATCCGTATCTTCCACAGCCAGGCACAGATTCTTCCCCGCCGGGATATGGATCTCGACTTCATCCGGGATTTCACTTCCAAGGAGGACTTCCACAGCAGCCTTGGAGGCGGCCGCAGCAGCCGTCCCCGTCGTATATCCGCAGCGGAGCTTCTGGTGATTATGGATGACGAAACTGTCCTCAAGACCCGTCTTGCGGGCCGGGTCTGACTGCATAAAATACTCCTCCTTACGAAAAAGACGTGATATTGCTCAGAGAAAAATCCTGATCTTGGCCTGGGCAGAGTTCTGCAGTGAAACCGCAGCTGTTTCCGCACTGCCATTCATAGTAATCTCTGTGTGGAAGCGCCCATCTCTCGAGAATACTCATGATGGTTCCTCCGTGGACAACAAAAAAGAGACGACCGGCCTTCTCGCGTTGTCCGATTCTGATGGCATTCAGAAAGGCGTTGCAGCAGCGAAGAGAAAAAACTTCCCTGGATTCTCCATCCGGAAAAGGAAGCGTTCCCATACTGTCGATCCATCTCTGATAGTCCGGGGCACCGGAAAGATCTCTGTAATTCTTGTATTCAAAGCGTCCGAAGTCACACTCACGGAAGTCTTCCATGAGATACGGCGTATGCGACGGACAAAGGATTTCCGCTGTCTGCACACAGCGTTTCATGGGACTGGAAAAAAGAAGTTCCGCTCTCTCGCATTCCTCATGAAGGATTCCGTTGCGGAGCTCTGTAAGACGTCCGGCAGCTTCCGGAAGAAGCGGCTCATCCGTGGAGCCGACGTACCGTTTCTCAAGATTTCCTGGCGTTTGTCCGTGCCGGATCAAAACTATGTGCATGGGTTTACTTTTATTATACATGATTTCTGGCCTTTTTTGCAGTGGGAGGTTATTTATTCGCGAAAATTATTCGGATCTCTGTCACTCAAGGTAAACATTTTGTTTAAGAACACTAGGAATATAATGTCGAAAGCGCGCGCTGGGACAGAGCATAAGTATTTGCTTGGATGTTCAAATATCACTCTTGGTGATGCGTATTTGATTATCAGTAGTATAAACAACGTTTTGCTTATGTTGAAACGTTCCTGTGTCAGAAGAATTATTTTTTTAGAAACGTCCCGATTCCGCAGTTGACGCGTACAACCTCATCCGAAAAGGCGGCCAGTTTTGTGCAGATCTGTCCCACGTACTCGCGGTATCGGCGATCGAAGGGATCCATGGGTACCAGGCCGCAACCTACTTCGTCGCTCACTAGAATCAGTTCCGGGTTTCTATCGATCAGGCCAGCGCACAGATCTTCGGGTGATAGTCTGTCCAGAATGTATCTGCGTATGTAGGAGTGAAAATTACGAATTGCGGTACAGCTGTAGATTTCTTCCATGCTGCAGGTTGCTCCGTCGGTCCAGTCTGCGGACGCGATCCGGTATTTTTGTTCTGCATAAGCGGTTTTTCCCTGATAGGCGCCGCCGATGATCATTTTCATAAAAACAGCCTCACGATCTTGCTTCCGAGAACTACGCTGAGAAGCATGTATAGTTCGCAGTTGCACACAAAGTAACCGGCAAGGTCACCGGTCATTCCGCCGAAGTATTTCATGCAGATATGGTGATAGTAGTGAACGGATACCAGTGCAGCGAAAACCATGAGAACTCCGGTGGTGAGATCCAGAATGAAGGCGCATACAATAAGTACCACAAATAAGAAAAAAAGAACCTCACGCACGACGTTCCGGCTTGCACGGGTAGAGAACTCTGCTGCACTTCCCCCGGGATTGGCGCTCGGGAAGGTAACGACGGATATGCCTGAGAGGCAGCGCGAGATTGCGAAGCCAAGACAAAGGGAAGGAAGGGCGTGTCGGTACAGTTCAGTTGCTGAGCCATAGGCGAGGAGCAAATATACTGCTGACCGGATCACGGCAAAGGCTCCCACATTGGAGTCTTTCAGAATGCGAAGTCTCTCTTCCTGCGGCCTCCAGGAAGAAAGGGCGTCGGAGGTGTCCATGAAACCGTCGAAGTGAATACCTCCGGTGAGAATCAATGGGATCGCCACCACACCTGCCGCAAACATGGTGGATCCGATATTCAGAATGCTGCAGAGAGTGTACCACAGATACTCAAAGAGACCGATGACAAGTCCGATCAACGGAAAAAAACAAAGGGCATAGCGCATGCTTTCGTCATTCCAGACAAACTGCGGCATGGGAATGCGTGAGTACATGGAAAAGGCAACTGCTGCGTTCTTCAGTATTCGCTTCATTTCTCATACTCCTTGATTTTGACAGGTATTCCGTAGACGACTTCTGTGACGGCATCTGCTCTTTTTCCGAGATCCTGATGGATCCGGCCGAGATTTTCGAGATACCGGAGGGTCATATCATCGTAGACTTCGATGCCTTCTGTGAAGACCTCACCTGTGACAATATAGAGATTTCCGGCCTGTTCCATCAAATGATGGAGACCATCCAGAACAGAGGATACCGCCAGATCCATATTTCCGGCGGGTGAGAACATTTCGTTTGCAAGAAGATTCGGCACATCTTCCAGGAGAACCGTGGAGCCTTTGGGTATTTCAAGATCTTTAAGGCCGGTTGCCTGTTCAATGGTTTGAAAATAGAGACTCTCTCTTCTGTCACGGTGTTTCTGTATTCGGGCTGCATTCTCCGAATCATTTCCCTTCACCATGGTGGCCAGGTAAATGCGGCCGGTATCTTTCGTTTCGACCCGAATCAGCTGTTCTGCGTAAGCCGATTTTCCACTGGCACTTCCGCCTGTAATCAGATGGATCATTTTAATTCCTCATAGGCGCTGATGTCATCCTCTTCAAACGTAGACATTCGCCGGTATACTTCCAGAGCCATGTCCATGACAGGAAAGAGAACAACTGCTCCACTTCCCTCGCCCAGGCACATGTCGCAGGTCAGATGTGCTTCCAGGTTGAGCGCTTCGAGAATCTGTACGGCTGCCGGTTCCTTCGAGACATGAGAGGCGATCATATAGCTCACGGCTTCCGGACAGAGTCTTGCAGCTAACAGCGCGGCTGTTCCGGAAATAAAACCGTCGATGACAACAGGAAGATGATACAGTGCTCCACCGATGAAGATGCCCGCCATTCCTCCGATGTCAAAACCGCCGACTTTCGACAATACTTCGACGGGATCCTGCGGATCCGGCCGGTGCAGGGCGATGGACGAGCGGATTACATCTATTTTTCTCCGGAGGCCTACGGAACTCAGGCCTGCTCCTCTACCGGTCATCTCTTCAGGATCCTTACCCAGAAGGACACAGGACACAGCGCTGCTGGTGGTGGTGTTGCCGATCCCCATTTCGCCGGTGGCAAGGACGTGATATCCCTTTTCCTTCAACTCCCCTGCCAGCTGAACGCCGGTGAGTATGGAGCGCAGAGCTTCATCTCTTGACATTGAGGGCTCCTTTGCCATATTCCTGGTTCCGGGAGCAATCTTCATGTTTCTAAGGGAAGTTTCTCTTGCCACACCGATATCAATGGGGAGAATCACTGCGCCTGCCTTTTTGCAGAGGATGGCGGCACTTGCCTTGTCGGTGAGAAAGTTTTCTGCCACAGCCGCAGTGACTTCCTGGCCGGTCTGTGTCACCCCTTCTTCCACTACACCGTTGTCCGCACACATGACAACCAGACACTTCTTTTTAAATTGTACCTGATCGGTGCCTTGAATTGCGGCTGCCCGGATCACCAGATCCTCAAGTTTTCCCAGGCTGTGAAGGGGATGGGCAATGCTGTTCCATCTCTTCTGCGCTTTTTCTGCAAATGTAAAATCCGGTGGTGTTACCATCCGGATCATTGATTTCAGCTGCTTCTCGTTTTCTGTCATAAGATTTCTGCTGTCTGTATTCATATATGTTTAAAAACTCTCAGATACGTTGTTTTGTCATTCGCTCTCAGGGGATAAGCATATCCATAGAAGGACGTTGACACGATTATGTCAGAAATTCCCCTGTGCAGTATACAACTTCAGGAAAAAAACTGCAACCGGCTGACAATCATCAGCCGGTGCAGATCGTTACCTATTCGATATGTAATACTTATATGCGGTGTTTTCCTGTATGGTACCCGTTGTTATCCGCGATATACGGTGATGCGGACCTATGATCAGAGACCCAGCATCTCTTTTACAACATTCTCCATCTCATCTACATTCGCTACTGTATTGTGTCGGATCGGGGCAGATTTGATCTCTTCGATGGCCTGCGGTACATCTACGCCGGAAACCTCATGAAGAGCGTCGAACTGCTCGAGATCTGTCATGCTGTCGAACTTGTCGGCATCAATGGCGTGAAGGACGCTTCTTGCAAACTTGTACGGACTTGCTGTGGAGGCAATAACCGTAGGAAGAGTATCCTTTGTTTCCTCTCTGTACTTGTCATATACACAGGCTGCAACAGCTGTGTGAGGATCCAGAACGTATTTGTCGCTCTTGTAGATTCTGTCGATGGTTGCAGATACTTCGTTCTCATCTGCAAAAGCACCGTAGAAATCAGCGAGCTGCTTCTTCATATCTTCATCGATCTCATATCTTCCGCCCTCTGACAGATTCTTCATAAGACCTGCAGTCTTTGCAGCATCTTTGCCTGAGATCAGGTAGATCAGACGCTCAAGGTTGCTGGACACAAGGATATCCATGGACGGTGAAGATGTCAGGATGAACGGACGGTTTTTGTCATAGGCGCCGGTCTGGAAGAAGTCGAAAAGGACTTTGTTCTCATTGGACGCGCAGATGAGCTTATTGATCGGAAGACCGATCTGTTTTGCGTAGTAAGCTGCGAGAATGTTTCCGAAGTTTCCTGTCGGAACGGTTACGTTGATCTCGTCTCCGGCTTTGATCACTCCGTTTCTTACCAGTGTAGCGTATGCATATACATAGTATGCAGCCTGCGGAACGAGACGTCCGATGTTGATGGAGTTGGCGGAGCTGAACTGAACGCCCTTTGCATCCATCTCTGCTGCGAGCTCTTTGTTTCCGAAGATCTTCTTTACGCCTGTCTGGGCATCATCGAAGTTACCGCGGATGGCAACTACGTGAGTGTTTTCACCTTTCTGTGTGCGCATCTGGCGTTCCTGAACCGGGCTTACGCCGTCCTTCGGGAAGAAGACGATGATCTCTGTTCCCGGTACATCGGCGAATCCGGCCATTGCAGCCTTTCCGGTATCTCCGGATGTAGCTGTGAGAATGCAGATTTTATTCTTGATATTGTTCTTGCGCGCAGCGGTTGTCATCAGATACGGAAGAATGGAAAGAGCCATATCCTTGAATGCGATGGTTTTTCCGTGGAAAAGCTCGAGGAAATAAGCGCCGTCCGCGTCCTTGAGAGGTGCGATCTCCGGCACATCGAACTTGCTGTCATACGCATGATCGATGCAATATCTCAGCTCTTCTTCCGTGTAATCCGTGAGGAAAAGGGACATTACTTCGTATGCCACATCACTGTAATTCATCTTCGCAAGGTCATCAAGTGAGCAACCAAGCTTCGGGAATGCCTCCGGAATGTAAAGTCCACCGTCTGCTGCAAGTCCGTTCAGAACTGCTTTGGAAGCAGGAACTCCGTTTTCTGCACCCCTTGTGCTGCTGTATAAAATCTGCATGAAATACTTCCTCCTGTAAAAATTACTGCGACCCAGGGTCTGGGACATATTTGTTATCGCTTTAAAGCAATACATTGCGTATTATTATAACACACCGTCTACGAAAAGACTACGGATGATTTAACGGTTATTGATGGAAGTTACGAGGGCATCGATGGATGCGCGGATAATATCCGCATCCACGCCAGCTCCCCATGCGGAGCTTCCGTCCGGCTTTGTAATGCCAACATAGGCGATGGCTTTGGAACTGGAGCTCTTGGCAAGGGCGTGCTCCTGATAAGTATCCAGTTCATATTCGAAGTCAAAAGCAGTCTTCAGTGCATTGCTTACGGAATCAAGACGTCCGTTGCCCTCTGCCACACAGTCGATCCAGTCGCCGTCTCCGTATTTCGCGTGGACAGTTGCCTCGATGCGGCCCTCTTCCAGCTGGCGGAAATGCACACCGTTGACAGTGAGAGGCTCTTTGACATTCTCGAATTTCTGTTTGAAGAGACTGAAGATCTCCTCCGGTTTGAGTTCCTTGTGAAGATGATCGGACAGATCTTTTGCAGCATAGCCCATGGCCTCGCGCATTTTTTTCGGAAGCATCAGATCATAATTGGCCTCGAGAATGTAGCCGACTCCACCCTTACCGGACTGACTGTTGATACGGATGACATCTGCGTCGTAATTTCTTCCGATGTCCGTAGGATCAATGGGAAGATAAGGTACGGTCCAGTGATCCGGATCCTTTGTCTCAATCCAGCGCATTCCCTTTGCGATCGCATCCTGATGAGATCCGGAGAAGGCAGCAAATACAAGGGCTCCGCAGTAAGGACTTCTGGGATTGACATCCATACCTGTGTAGCTTTCATATTTCGAACAGATGTCCGGCATATCGTTGAAGTTCAGCTCAGGATCAACTCCCTGCATATAGAGGTTCATTCCCAACGTGATGACATCCACGTTTCCGGTACGCTCTCCGTTACCAAAGAGAGTTCCCTCTACACGATCTGCTCCGGCCAGTACGCCGAGCTCAGCATCGCTGACACCACAACCTCTGTCATTGTGCGGGTGAAGGGACAGAACCACATTCTCTCTGTATTTCAGATTTTTGCTCATGTATTCGATCTGACTTGCGTATACGTGAGGCATGGAGAGCTCGACGGTACTCGGAAGGTTGATGATAGCTTTGCGGTCTGCAGTAGGTTTCCACACATCAAGAACAGCATTACATACCTCCAGAGCGTACTCCGGCTCGGTTCCTGTGAAACTCTCAGGGCTGTATTCAAAGCGGTATTTCTGTCCTGCCTCATCGGTCAGTTTCTGAAGAAGTTTTGCGCCTTCGACTGCGATCTGTTTGATCTCTTCTTTGTCTTTCCGGAATACCTGCTGTCTCTGGGCAAAGGATGTCGAGTTGTATACGTGAACAATCGCGTTTTTACATCCCTCCAGTGCCTCGAAGGTTTTCTTGATGATATGCTCTCTGGCCTGTGTAAGAACCTGAACGGTAACATCATCCGGAATCAGATTCTCCTCAATCAGTCTGCGAAGGAAGACATACTCTGTCTCGGAAGCTGCCGGGAAACCGACTTCGATCTCCTTGAAACCGACTTCACAGAGCATTTTGAAGAATTCAATTTTGGTGTCGAGGTCCATGGGGATTACCAGAGCCTGGTTTCCGTCACGAAGGTCTACGCTGCACCATACCGGTGCCTTCTCGATATGATCCTTCTGTGCCCACTCGGTGTATCCTTTTGGAGCCGGATAATACTGTCTCATGTACTTCTTGAAATTCATCATTGAATATGTCCTCCCATTTCATATAAAAAAAACCTACATCTCTTCCTGCTTTTGAAAGAGACGTAGGATATTCTACGCGGTACCACTCTTCTTCACGAATCCTCGTGCTCTCATGGATACTATCTGATGCAATCAGCCAGATGGTATATCCTGCTCCTGTAACGGTGAGCATCCGTCTGCGTCTACTGAACCGAAAAAAATAAACCGGTCGTTGGGGCAGCCACTCGGAGGGGAGTTCCATAAGTGTCTTCTGCTGTTTCACACCGGCCAACAGCTCTCTGAATTCCAACCACAAATGTACTGATCCTCGTCAACGTATTTAACTTCATTCAACATAGCATTAAATTCAATAAAAGTCAACCATCGCCATGCTTATTTTTTAGCAGATGATGGTTGACCGTAAAATTTATTTTGTTTTCTTCATTTCATCGAATACATCTGTAACTTCTTTGGAAGGTGCAGGTGTACAGAGACTTACGAGGATGTTTACAAGGAACGCTACGACGAAAGCAGGAAGCAGTTCGTAGATATCCCATGCTCCACCCATGGTGCGGATGGAAAATTTCCAAACAAAAATCATAACTCCACCGCTGAGCATTCCAAAAAGCGCGCCCCACATATTGGATCGTCTCCAGAACAGGGCAAGGAGTACAACCGGACCAAAGGCTGCTCCGAAGCCGGCCCAGGCGAAGGATACAATTCCGAATACAGAGCTGTCCGGATTCCATGCGATCGCAATGCCGATCACAGCGATGATGAGAAGGCTGACTCTGGCAACCTTCAGCAGGGTCTTCTCGGCAATCTCCATATGGAAGAACTCATGAATGATGTTCTCGGATACAGAGGAAGATGCTGCCAGAAGCTGTGAATCCGCTGTGGACATCGTAGCTGCAAGAATACCGGAAAGAACGATACCTGCTGCTACAGCAAGAGGCACATTGTGACGGCTCATGACATCGGCAATCTTTACGATGATCGTCTCGGAACCGGATCCCTGAAGGGATACAATACTTCCCGCTTTAGACATAGCCAGACCTACAATACCGATGAGGATGGCGATGCCCATGGAGAGAACAACCCAGATGGAAGCAACTCTTCTGGAAGTTTTCAGCTTATTCTCGTCCTCAATCGCCATGAAGCGAAGAAGGATGTGGGGCATTCCGAAATAACCAAGTCCCCATGCCAGGGTAGAAATAACAGTAATGAAGCCGTATCCTGCAGCTTTGCCTGTTTCCGGATTAAAGGTTGCGCCAAAGCTCAGATATCCCGGAAGGGATTTTGCATTCTCGACCACTGCTCCTACTCCGCCTGCAGACTCAATACCGAACAGAAGGATGATGATCAGAGCCAATGTCATAACGATACTCTGAATAAAATCCGTAAGACTGGCTGCAAGGAAACCACCGGTCATGGTATAGGCGATAATAACAATTGCACTGACGATCATGGCAATGTGATACTGAACACCGAACAGACTGGAGAAAAGCTTTCCGCAGGCTGCAAAACCGGATCCTGTGTAAGGAATAAAGAATACGATGATGGTGGTCGCACCGATCATCATGAGAACGCGACGTTTATCACCGTAGCGGTCGGAGAAGAAATCCGGAATTGTGATGGATCCGGTTCTCGCTGTGTAGCGACGGATTCTCCTTGCCACAAGGAGCCAGTTCAGGTAGGTGCCGACAGCAAGGCCGATCGCTGTCCATCCAACATCAGCCAGACCGGTCAGATAAGCCAGACCCGGCAGCCCCATCAGAAGATAGGAACTCATATCGGAAGCTTCCGCACTCATGGCCGTAACCAGCGGTCCAAGCTTTCTGCCTCCGAGGTAAAAATCACTTACAGTTTCATTCTGCTTTGCGTACAGGAAGCCGATAATCAGCATTCCCAGCAGATAGACGATCATGGACACCATGATCAGCATCTGTGCACTTGTCATAAATTCTCCCTCATTTCATGTTTCTTCTAGATTTAGAATGTCGTGCAATCCTTCGAAGTCAGCACTTCAAACCATTGTCGAACATTTTAGCACATTAACGTGAAAAAAACAATGCATTCCTGTCAATTCATCCGCCACAGAACCAGAGCATACACGCGTACACGTCGCTCTCGTCCTCAGCGCTCCGCCGCCTATTGCGGGGTGCTCCCACAAAAAGCTCAACCGCTTTGCCTTATGCCCTTCGGGCGATGTCCAAAGCGGTCTCAAACATTGCACGTCTACTCTCCGCTCCGGTCCGCGCTAAACGAACGTCCCCCGGACGTTCAGCGCCGCACCCGCGCTATGCTCGCGCTTCGTTCTCCGCTTCCAAGTGTACGCTTAGCATGACTCTGGCTCTGTAGGCGGATTGCCTATCCGTTAAAAAACACAGGCTTTTATTTATTTGCCTATCCGCTAGGATAATCATCAAATTGTATAGAATAAGATACCCGCTTTGAGCTTCGCGCCGTTTCATGATATTTTAATACTGAGATAAGACAAAGATGAAAGGTGTGACAACATGACAAAACTGTTTACCTATCTGAGAATGCACATGATTCAGACAATCCTCGCTCCTCTGTTCAAGATGCTGGAGGCTGTTTTTGAACTGATTGTGCCGCTCGTAGTCGCCCGTATGATCGATACCGGCGTGGCAAACCGTGACGTGCCATATTTGATCCGTGAGGGAATCATTCTGGTTCTTCTGGGAGTGATCGGCTTCCTTGCAGCTGTTACTGCCCAGTACTTTTCGGCAAATGTGGCTGTTATCACGGGAACCTCTCTTCGGAACGATCTGTTCCGTCATATCCAGACGCTGTCCTGGAGACAGATCGATGAGATCGGGACTTCAACGCTGATCACCCGCATGACCAGTGATATCAATACGGTTCAGAACGGAGTCAATATGTTCCTCCGCCTGTTCCTTCGTTCTCCCTTTGTGGTTCTGGGAGCGGTCGTGATGGCCTTTACCGTGGACACGCAGACGGCACGGGCTTTTGCCGTTGCAGTTCCGGTGCTGGCGGTGATTGTTTTTACAATTCTGCTTATAACCATGCCCCTTTACAAAAATGTGCAGAAGAAGCTGGATGACGTTATGCGGATGACCCGGGAAAATCTTCTGGGTGTGCGTGTTGTCCGTGCATTTAACCGCCAGGAGGATGAAAAACGTGCTTTTGATCAGAATGCATCGGAGTACTATCGCAGACAGATTTTCGTGGGAAAGATATCCGCGCTGCTTAATCCACTGACCTATGTGGTCATCAATGCCGGCATCATCGGCATCCTCTGGATCGGTGGCCTTAGAGTCGATACGGGAGACCTTACCCGTGGAGAAGTCATCGCCCTCGTCAACTATATGAGTCAGATTCTGGTGGAGATGATCAAACTGGCCAATCTCATCATTCTGCTCTCCCGCGCCATTGCTTCGATGAAGCGTGTGGATGCTGTTTTTGCAATGGAGAATCCTATGAAAGACGGAGACGTTCCTCTTCCCGCCTGTCCGAAAGGCGGCATGGAGATCGATTTTAAGGATGTGACCTTCGGTTATGAAAAGGAAGCTGCTCCTGCGCTGGATCATATTTCTTTTCACATAGAAGGCGGATCGACCCTTGGCATCATCGGAGGTACAGGTTCCGGAAAGAGCACTCTTGTTCATCTCCTCGGACGTTTCTACGATCCCGATTCAGGCAGTGTTCTTCTCAACGGAAAAGATCTGCGGGAAATGAAACTGGCATGGCTTCGGGGACGCATTGGCCTTGTACCTCAAAAGGCGGTGCTTTTCGCAGGAAGTCTTCGGGAGAATATGAAATGGGGGGATGAAGAGGCGACGGATGATGAGATCTACCGCGCCCTTGAAATCGCCCAGACAAGGGAATTCGTGGACGAAAAAAAGGAGGGGCTGGATCTTGGCATCGAACAGGAGGGACGCAATCTCTCCGGTGGTCAGCGGCAGAGACTGACCATTGCCAGGGCGCTGGTACGTGAACCGGAACTGCTGATTCTCGATGACAGTGCTTCTGCCCTGGATTTCGCCACAGACGCGAAACTTCGGAAAGCTATCCGGGAAAGCAAGGGAAGATCCACGGTGATACTGGTATCCCAGCGAGTGAGTACCGTGCGGAATTCGGACAGGATTCTGGTACTGGACGACGGACAGTCTGCAGGCTTCGGTACGCACCAGGAGCTTCTCAGAAGCTGTGACGTCTACCGTGAGATCTGTCAGTCCCAGATGACGGAGGAAGAAATCGCGGAAGATCTTGGAAAAGGAGGTGACAGAGCATGAACGAAACGAAAACTTTAACTGCAGAAAATAATAAGAAGCAGACGTTGAAACGGATCCTGGCATATATCCGCCCCTATAGTCCACTGGTGATCTGCTCTCTCCTTCTGGCTGTCGTATCTGTAGTTCTTCAGCTTCTGATTCCGATTCTGATCGGCGAAGGCGTGGACCAGATGGTGGCCGGGGAATCCGTGAATACGGAGGCTCTTTTACAAATCCTCACAAAGATTCTCATCTGTATCGGGGCAACCGCAGCTGCCCAGTGGCTGATGAACCATATGAACAATGTGATCACCTACCGGGTGGTTCGTGACCTGAGGACCAGGGCTTTTAATCACGTTCATGTACTCCCGCTCTCCTATCTGGATGTGAACTCCTCCGGC
The DNA here is from genome assembly GCA_024684035.1 of Eubacterium sp. Taxonomy (GTDB): domain Bacteria; phylum Bacillota; class Clostridia; order Lachnospirales; family Lachnospiraceae; genus Bilifractor. Next base: position 58,940 of record JAIKXQ010000059.1, read on the forward strand.
GATACCTTAAGCAGGCTGATCACCGATGTGGAGCAGTTTTCCGACGGCCTTCTCCTTGGTTTTACCCAGCTGTTTACGGGAGTGATCACCATCGTCGGCACCATCGTGTTCATGCTTACCCTGCAGCCGGTAATTACCGTGATTGTCGTACTCTTTACCCCCCTGTCTTTCAGGGTGGCAAAACTGATCTCCGACAAGTCCTACCGCTATTTTAAAAATCAGTCCGAGGCCAGAGGCAAGGTTACCGATCTCACAAATGAGATGCTGGGCAATCTGAAAATCGTACAGTCCTTCGGCCGGGAACATGCAGTAATGGAGGAATTTGAAAAGAGAAACCGGGTTCTGGGAGAAAACAGTTTGAAGGCAACCTTCATCTCTTCTCTCACCAATCCGTCCACCCGTTTCGTAAATACTCTGATTTACAACGGCGTTGTTTTTGCCGGTTGTCTTCTCTGCTTCCTCACGCCCTTCGGTATGCAGGCGATGAGTATCGGTAAGCTCACAAGTTTTCTCTCCTATGTGAAACAATACAGCCAGCCCTTCAATGACATCACGGCGGTGATCACAGAGTTTCAGAATGCGCTGGCCTCTGCAGCCCGTGTCTTTGAGATCCTCGATGAAACACAGGAGACTGCGGACGACGCAGATGCCATCACCGTGGATCACGCAGAGGGGCGTGTAAACTTAAGCGACGTATCCTTCTCCTACCTCCCGGATAAACCCCTGATCGAACATCTCAACGTAGATGTAACCGCAGGAAAACGCATCGCCATCGTGGGGCCTACCGGTTGCGGAAAGACGACATTGATCAATCTTCTCATGCGCTTCTACGACGTAAATGAAGGTTCGATCGCAGTCGACGGAACGGATATCCGTCATTACCGCAGAAGCAGCCTCCGCTCGAATTTCGGAATGGTTCTGCAGGACACCTGGCTGAAGGCCGGTACCGTCCGTGAGAACATCGCCTACGGACATCCGAAGGCGAGTATGGATGAAGTCCGGGCTGCGGCAAAAAAAGCCCATGCAGACGGCTTTATCCGTCGCATGCCGCATGGCTATGACACGGTCATTGAGGAAAATGGAGGTAATCTCTCCGCCGGCCAGAAACAGCTACTCTGCATCGCCAGAGTAATGCTGTCCCTTCCACCGATTCTGATCCTGGACGAGGCTACCTCATCCATCGATACCAGAACCGAGCACTATATTCAGAGAGCTTTTGATGAGATGATGAAGGGAAGAACAAGCTTTGTGGTGGCTCACAGGCTTTCCACGATCAGAGATGCGGATGAGATCCTCGTCATGAAAGACGGACATATCATCGAGCAGGGAGATCACGAGACGCTCCTCGCGAAGAAGGGATTCTACAGCAGGTTGTACCACGCGCAGTTCGAGAAGACGGCGTCATAAAAATGCTTCAGACACTTTTTCTGTGATAGGATCGCGGAAGTGGGCAAAGCATACTTGCTCACACGTCGCTCTCGTCCTCAGCGCTCCGCCATTAAAAGAATATTTCGTATCATAAGTAACACATATCGAATAAAAAAAAAGAAACCGGCCAGTGCCTCGCGGCAACAGACCGGTTTCTTTATCTTATCGGGGCAACAAGATTTGAACTTGCGACCTCACACTCCCTAAGCGTGCGCTCTAGCCAAACTGAGCCATGCCCCGATGACCTCTGTTTCTTTCGGAACAGAACAGTGATTAATATACACTGTTCTGTCGAAATAGTCAATCACTTTTTTGAAATTTCTTCAAGAAAAATTCAAACATCTGAATGCAGTGAATTCATCGCGCGTTCGATGGTCAGCTCGGGTCTCACTGCTCTTCGTTGATGTAGTTTACCAGTCCGCCGGCGTGGATCAGGTTCTGCATGAAGGGCGGGAATGCCTGTCCCTGGAATTTCTGACCGGTGGTTACATCTGTGATAAGACCGGAATCAAAATCGATGGAGACCTCATCTCCTGCGTTGATTGCCTTTGCTGCTTCCGGACACTCAATGATCGGAAGGCCGATGTTGATGGCGTTCCGGTAGAAAATCCGGGCAAAGGTCTCTGCGATGACGCAGCTCACGCCGGATGCCTTGATGGAAATCGGGGCATGCTCACGGGAGGAGCCGCAGCCAAAGTTTTTGTTTGCCACGATAATATCGCCGGCCTGTACTTTTTTCGCAAAGGACTTGTCGATATCCTCCATGCAGTGTGTGGCCAGCTCCGCCGGATCTGAGGAGTTCAGATAACGGGCCGGAATGATTACGTCAGTATCTACGTTGTCACCATATTTGAAAACTGTTCCTTTTGCCTGCATAGTATTCCCTCCTTACAGTCCAAGCTCTGACGGATCACTGATGTGTCCGGTTACGGCACTTGCAGCGGCAACTGCCGGGCTTGCAAGGTAAACTTCAGAATTGATATGTCCCATACGGCCTACGAAGTTACGGTTGGTTGTGGAGATACATCTCTCTCCGTCCGCAAGGATACCCATGTATCCTCCAAGGCAGGGTCCGCAGGTCGGAGTGCTGACTACAGCGCCGGCCTCGATAAAGATCTCAAGAAGTCCCTCGCGCAGTGCCTGAAGATAGATTTTCTGTGTGGCGGGAATGATGATACAGCGAACGTCATTGGCCACTTTCCGTCCCTTGAGAATTTCTGCAGCCTCACGAAGATCCTGAATTCTTCCGTTTGTACAGGATCCGATGACACTCTGATCTACCTTTACCTCATCGAAGGATCCGATGGTCTTTGTGTTCTCTGGAAGATGCGGGAAGGAAACGGTGGACTTCAGTGTGGAGAGATCAATCTCGATGGTTCTCTCATACTCTGCATCCGCATCTGCCTCATAGACGGTGTAGGGTTTTGTGGAGTGCTCTTTCATGTACGCTACGGTCACATCATCTACCGGGAAGATTCCGTTCTTTCCACCTGCCTCAATGGCCATGTTGGCGATGGTCAGACGATCATCCATGGAAAGATCTGCGACGCCTTCTCCTGTGAACTCCAGAGATTTGTAAAGGGCACCATCCACACCGATCTCACCGATGAGGTGCAGGATCACGTCTTTACCGCTCACCCATTTATTCTTTTTTCCTTTCAGGACTACTTTGATGGCGGAAGGAACCTTGAACCACGCTTTTCCGGTTGCCATTCCGGCTGCCATATCTGTACTTCCTACGCCGGTGGAGAAAGCGCCCAGAGCGCCGTAGGTACAGGTGTGGGAATCCGCACCGATCACCACATCACCGGCAACCACGAGTCCTCTCTCGGGGAGCAGTGCATGCTCGATACCCATCTCTCCTACATCAAAGTAATTGGTAATGTCGTATTTTTTCGAGAACTCTCTTACCTGTTTGCAGTGTTCCGCAGACTTGATATCCTTATTCGGAATAAAGTGATCCATAACAAGGGCAATCTTATCCTTGTCAAAGACCTGCTGTTTCTGAAATCCATCCATAACATCGATCGCCACCGGTGTTGTGATGTCATTTCCGAGAACAAGATCCAGATTCGCCTCGATGAGCTGTCCGGCCTCGACGTGATCGAGTCCCGCAGCATGGGCAAGAATCTTCTGTGTCATTGTCATTCCCATCTCACATAACCTCCTGTTGCAGTATAGTTGATTTTATTACAATATTTCATAACATATTGCATTAGAAAATGCAAAGAAATCTCACAATCCATCTGTATGGAAAAGGCGAAGCAATTTCCTATAAAAGTACACAAAATCCCGGGAATTTCTTCCCGGGATCAGAAAAGTCAAAACGTATTTGAAACCGGCTGATTAGTTGTTGATCAGCTTGTCTTCGTCGTTCCAGCTGTAAAGCTTGCGGATCTCTGTACCAACCTTCTCGGACGGATGCTCGGAAGCAAGTTTACGAAGTGCTTTGAAGTGTGCCTGACCGCCTGCAGCAGACATATCGAGCAGGAAGTCTTTTGCGAAGGTACCGTCCTGGATGTCTTTGAGGACTTTCTTCATTGCCTTCTTTGTATCCTCAGTAACGATCTTCGGTCCTGTGATGTAATCACCGTACTCAGCAGTGTTGGAGATGGAATATCTCATTCCTGCGAAACCGGACTGGAAGATCAGGTCTACGATGAGCTTCATCTCGTGGATACACTCGAAGTAAGCATTTCTCGGATCATAGCCAGCCTCTGTCAGAGTCTCGAAACCAGCCTGCATAAGTGCTACAACACCACCGCAGAGAACTGCCTGCTCACCGAAGAGGTCTGTCTCTGTCTCTGTTCTGAAGTCTGTCTCAAGAAGACCTGCGCGGGCACCACCGATACCAAGACCGTAAGCCATAGCTACGTCTTTAGCCTTTCCTGTGTAATCCTGATGTACAGCGATCAGACAAGGTGTTCCACGGCCGATCTGGTACTCGCTACGTACTGTGTGACCCGGTGCCTTCGGAGCGATCATACATACGTCAACGAATTTCGGCGGAACGATCTGGTTGAAGTGAATGTTGAAGCCGTGTGCGAACATCAGCATATCGCCCTCTTTGAGGTTTGGCTCAATGTCATTTTTGTAAAGAGAAGCCTGAAGCTCATCATTGATGAGGATCATGATGATATCAGCCTGCTTTGCTGCCTCTGCTGCTGTATAAACTTTGAAGCCCTGCTCCTCAGCTCTCTTCCAGGATTTGCTGCCCTCGTAAAGACCGATGATGACGTCGCATCCGGAATCCTTAAGGTTCAGTGCGTGTGCATGACCCTGAGAGCCATATCCGATGATGGCGATTTTCTTACCGTCCAGAAGAGACAGATTGCAATCTTCCTGATAATACATGTTCCATGCCATAGTTGTTATTCCTCCATTAAAGTTAAAGATTTACAGCGATATGCTGATTTATGTTAAAGAGCAAAGTGCTCTTTAGCTGTCATTGGTTTTTGCTTTCCCCGTTGTTTTTCTGGTTCCGGAATGGTCTTACTCGAAGTATCTTACGTCTTCCATTCCTCTTGAGAGGGCTGTAATTCCCGTACGTGCAAGTTCCAGTACTTCATACTGGTTCAGAAGCTCAAGGAAGGCATCAAGCTTGCTCTGGGTACCTGTGAGCTCGATGATCATGGAATCGCATCCCACATCAACGATCTTCGCACGGAAGATATTGGTGATTGCAAGAACATTGTCCCGCTGGTTTGCGTCCACTTTGATCTTCAGAAGAATCAGTTCACGGATGACACTGCTGTTCTCTTTCAAAACCTTGACGTCTCTGACATCGACCTGTTTTTTAACCTGATTCGTGATCTGCTCAAGAACAAGTTCATCTCCGCTGGTTACAATTGTGATTCTGGTAAATCGTGGATTGGCGGTAACTCCTGCTGTAATGCTGTCGATGTTGTAGCCTCTTCTGGAGAAAAGACCCGCAAGTCGTGTGAGCACACCCGCTGTGTTGTCCACGAGAATAGATAAAATTCTTTGCTTCATTTGATTTTCGTCCTTAAATGTTTAGCTCAATTCATCAAACTGCTTGTTATTCTACACTGTAAAATTTTGTTTGTCAACAGCATGAATAAAATTCATCACATAAGTGATTAAGTTTAATTATTGTGTTCAAATTTATTCATGATCACACGAAACTACGCCTGCAGCGATCCTTTTTTAATCTCATAGGAAATTGCTTCGCATTCCCTATGAGACAAAACGCTTGCGCGCCAAAGTCCTGATAAAAATGCTTTTGCAACACAGAAAAACTCCGTGCCACAGTTCAAATCTGAACCATAGCACGGAGTCGTGTCATTCTTACTCATTTACAGGTTCTGCCGGGATGAAGACCCGTTTGTCCTCTGCTTCTTCTTTTTCTTTTGCTTTTTTCTGAGCATATTCACAGAAATAATCCTGAGCGCATATTCTCATGTCGCTTTGCGGCGGAAGTTTGATATAAGAGCCGTCACTCTGCAGAGTTCTTGCCTTGATGTTGTCCGAAAGCTGGATCTGCAGAATCCGGATTGCCTCATCTTTGCAATGCTGGTCTGTCAGCGGGAAGACGATTTCCACGCGCTTGTCCAGATTTCTTGGCATCCAGTCTGCACTTCCCATGTATACTTCTTCTGCTCCATTGGCATAGAAATAGAAAATTCTCGCATGCTCCAGGAAGTTTCCGACCAGAGAACGCACAGTAATGTTGTCGCTGATTCCCGGAATTCCGGTCTTCAGACAACAGATTCCGCGGACGATCAATGAGATTTTTACGCCGGCAGCGCTGGCCTTGTACAGGGCCGCAATAATCTCTCTGTCACAGAGGGAATTCATTTTCGCTACGATCAGAGCTTTTCTTCCTTCTTCCGCGTGTTTCTGCTCCATACGGATCAGATGCAGAAAGCGCTCGCGCATCCAGATCGGCGCCACCAGAAGACTGTTCCAGCGATCCGGCTCGGAGTATCCGGAGATCATATTGAAGGCGGCAGACGCATCCTCTCCGATTCTTTCATCACAGGTTAGAATTCCGCAGTCTGTGTAGAGTTTTGCCGTAGAATCGTTGTAATTGCCGGTTCCGAGGTGGACATAGCGCCGGATTCCATCCTCCTCCTTGCGGACCACGAGTGTAATCTTGCTGTGAGTCTTCAGACCCACAAGACCATAGATGACATGACAGCCGGCTTTTTCCAGTTTCTGAGCCCATACAATGTTGTTTTCCTCATCAAAGCGGGCTTTCAGCTCAACCAGAGCCGTCACCTGTTTGCCGTTTTCTGCGGCCTGCGCGAGGGCTGCGATAATGGGCGAATTTCCGCTGACACGGTAGAGAGTCTGCTTGATGGCCAGTACATTGGGATCTGTCGCGGCAGTCCGCACAAAATCCACCACAGGAGAAAAACTCATGTAGGGATGATGGAGAAAAATATCACCCTTCCGGATATTCGCAAAAATATCGTCGTCATTCTGAAGTTCCGGCACCTCCGCCGGTGTATAGGAAGGCTCCTTGTAATCGTCAAAGCCCTTTGTACCGTAGAGCTTCATGAGGAACGTGAGATCCAGTGGGCCGTTGATATAGAAGATATCATCCTCCCTGACATAGAATTCTTCCTTGAGAATACGAAGAAGTTCCGATTCAATACCTTCCTCGACTTCGAGACGGATGACTTCTCCCCACTGACGTTTCCGCAGAGACTTCTGAATTTCAACCAGGAGATCCGCTGCCTCTTCCTCGTCAATGCCCAGTTCGGCATTTCGCATGATTCGGTAGGGATGCGCGCATACCACCTCGTATCCGAGAAAGAGTTTCTCCAGATTTCTCTCGATGATCTCATCCATGAGAATCATCGAAGTAATCCCCTCTTCTGTTTCCGGCAGTTCTATAAATCGCGGAAGTACAGAGGGAACCTGCACAGTGGCGAAGGAAGTGCGCTGATCGTCGCTTCCTTTTTTCTTAATAAGAGCGCCGATGTTCAGTGACTTGTTGCGAATCAGAGGGAAGGGTCTCGAGGAATCCATGGCCATTGGTGTCAGTACCGGATAGACATTGGAATCAAAGTAGGCGTCGATGTAGGACTTCTGAGCGTCAGACAGCTCCTCGTGACACTTATAAATCCGAAGGCCTGCAACGGCAAGAGCAGGAATCAGAGAATCCCGGAAGGTTTTGTACTGATCCGCCACGAGTTTGTGATTCGCCTCAGAAATGGCAGCAAGCTGCTCCTTGGGAGTCATCCCGGCGATATCTCTCTTGGCGTAGCCGGTGTGCACCTGATCCTTGAGAGAGGCGACACGAACCATATAGAATTCGTCAAGGTTTGAGGAAGTAATACTCAGAAATTTCATCCTCTCAAAGAGCGGAATCGTGGTATCCTGAGCCTCCTCAAGGATCCTCTCGTCAAAACGGATCCACGAAAGCTCTCTGTTCCAGAAATACTCAGGTTTTTCAAAAGCGGTGTAAACATCCTTCATATATTTACTCTCCTGTATCCAAGGCATGGGTTGACGGAAGAATTTCTTTGTTAAATCCACAGACAGCCGAAAGTGATCTCACGCTCCCGGACAGAACCTGCACATCCTGTATTTATGCGATGCGTTTAGCGATGATGATGGGCTGTACACCGAAGACTTCGGTAAAAAATGCCGCTTCTTCGTCGATCAGACCTGTCTCAAGGGAAAAATCCTCGCGGATTTCCAGTTTGATCTGGAGTTTATCATCCTTGAGACGACAATCAATCTTCCGCACTTTCTGCAGATGGCTTCGATCCAGCGCGTTGGACAGACGGATGATAGCTGTAAAAGCAGCCGTCTTCAGGTAGCGCAGACGGTCGAGACTGCTCTCCAGAACTATTTTTTCATACTCCGGCAGCGGATCAGCCATATATCTGGCTGCAACGGCAATAATCTCCCTCTCCGTGTGGGAAAGACCGATGATCTCATTGGCCATGATAATGTTGTAGCTGCTCTCACCGATGAGATTGTAGCTGATGTATTTTCCCACATCGTGAAGCATGACAGCAACCCGAAGCATGAGCCTCTCTTTCTCATCCATGCCATGCAGTGGTTTCATCGCGTCAAAAATGGCTGTAGCCGTCATATCCATATTCAGGGTATGCGGTTTGCTTACATCGTATCTCTTTGCCAGATATCTGGCTGAAGTGACGATATCATTGCCAAAGTCATGTCTTGCTTTCAGCAGATGCATTTTTTCCGCATACTCATATGCCAGTCCTCTGGACAGATGGGTGCCGGGCATCCAGATCTGGGAGGCATCCATCTCTTCCACAATCCGGTGAAAGATGATGGCTGAAGGTCTGAGCAGAGAGGCGTACTCCACCGGGATCCGGTTCTCAATGGCCAGATCCGTCACAGATTTACCGACAATCCGCTGATACCACTTTCCGAAATCAGTTCTGCTGACCATTCGGGTGGACCGGTCTCTGTGTTTGGGATCCTTGAAGATCAGTTCTGTGATAAAGTCTCCGTTCAGAATCACATTCTCAATCTTCCGGTCTTTGAGATACATCTTTTTGAAGCTGGGGAGATCGTGATGGATCAACTGCTCTACCAGTTCATCGAAGTTGCTGGTCTTTGCCATGGCATCCTGCAGCCGCTCGCGGATACGAAGACTTCCCATCCGGAGATTCTGAGTGGTGATCAGTTCAGACTTGTCGAAAAGAGAAAGCTGAATACTGCCTCCATCCAGATCCACAACGGCAGTTCCCTTCCGGATCATCTCTTCAAAAAGAGAGGATTCCACAGATGCAATGGCCTTGTAGCTGAGGAAACGCTGCTCGGAATTCGAAAGAATACGGACATCCAGTCCTGTGGTCTGCCGGATTTTTCCGAGTATGAAGAGATCATTCTGTGCCTCCCGGAGAGCACTGGTGGCAATCACACTGTAGGCATCTACCCTGTATCCCTTCATGATCTTGCGAAAATCCGACAGTACGGAGCAAAGTTCGTCCACCATGTCCGGTGGAATCTTCCCGTCCGTGAAAGAACCACGTCCCAGTTCTAGGCGGTGACGGATCTTATCGATACAGTGAATGCCGTTCTTTTTTGATATTTCAAAGACTTCAAGAGTTACGTCATAGCTGCCGATATCGACGGCAGCAAAGGTTGTCACAGCCATGAAAGAAACCTCCTTGCTGCTATTGATGTATTTCCGACAGGTCCGGTACAAAACAGGACACAAACAGTTTCAGAAAAAAATCCTTAAAGAAACAGGAAATCAGTAATTACCGAGAAGACGGAATTCACTGGCCTCAGCTTCAATTCCGCGCAGTGCGTTCCGGACAGACGGAGAATTCAGATTCCCTTCAAAGTCGATGAAGAATCGATAAGTGAAGGGTTTCTCAGGAATCGGTCTGGACTCGATTTTCAGCATATTCAGCCCGTTGAAAATAATATTCGAGAGCATACTGTAAAGGGTACCTGCAGCGTGAGGCAAACCGAAACAGATACTGATCTTCTGGGCATTGCGGACAAAACACCGGTTGTGGGAAACAATGATGAAGCGTGTAGAGTTCTTTTCTTTTGAAAGTCCGTCCCCTTTCAGAATCTCAAGTCCGAAGTATTCGGCAGCAGACCGGCTTGCAATGGCAGCCTGATTGCGCAGTCCTTCCCGGGCTACTTTCTCAGCAGCCATCGCTGTATTCAACACATTTCTCTGTTTCCACTGCGGATATCCGGAGAGGAAATCCTTACACTGGGCAAGTCCCTGGGGATGGGAATAGACCACATCAATGTCTTCCAGGGAAGTACCCGGCAACGCCATAAGCATGTGATCAATCTTGATGATCTGCTCTCCCACGATGTAGTTGTTGTACTGCAGGAGAAGATCATAAATATCAGAGACAATACCTGCTGTGGAATTCTCAATGGGAAGAACCGCAAAATCCGCCTCCCCGTTGGTGACAAGTTCCATGGCTTCTTTCCATGTAGGTACATGGATCGGATGAATTGAATCGTCAAAGAAGGTCTTCATCGCTTCAAAGCTGTATGCTCCTTCCACCCCCTGAAAAACAACTCTGGCATTGTCAAAATAAAGCCGATCCATCTGGGCGTAATCCATAGGAAGGGTGATCCCGTTCTCCGTCAGAAGCTGATACTGACGTTTGCGACTGATCGACATCAACTGTTCGAAGATCTCCTCAACGCCCCGGCGGTTGAAGCCGGTGTGAGCCATCGCGGATACAGACGCGATCTTCTCCCTTTCTCTCTTTGCGTCAAATACAGCCTTTCCGCTTCGGATTTTGTACTCGGCAATCCCCTGTACCAGCTGCATTCTCTTCTCAAACAATTCCACGATCTGCCGGTCTGTCACGTCAATCTGCTCTCTGCACTTCTCAAGCTCTGTCATTTCTACTCCTTAATTTCACGGACGAAACTGTCCGCCGGTTCGTTATTTCACAGTGTATTCTTAATCGTTAATTATAACAAAAACTCCAGCACATGAAAAGGGAGTGCCGAGGCACTCCCTTGGTTATTACATTTCTGAATCCGCTTCTTTTTTGCCAAGCAGGTAGGTGATATACTGCTGCGCGGTTCTTCCGGAGATGCCTCCGTGGCTGAGCTCCCACTTGTTGGCACCGGCCTTCAGTTCTTCGTCGCTCATGCGGATGCCGGCTTTTTTTGCCAGTCCGCACACAATCCGGAAGTACTCCTGTTGTCCGGGTTTGGAGAAACTGATCTGGACACCGAAGCGGTGAACCAGGGAGAGCTTCTCTTCCATGGTGTCAGATTTGTGCATGCCATTGTCATTGACCACATCCTCCCGGTCTGACCATGTCTCTTTGATGAGATGTCTGCGGTTGGAAGTGGCATAGATCAGCACGTTGGAAGGCTTGGTCTCCACGCCTCCCTCAATGACAGCCTTGAGGAACTTGTATTCCACTTCGAAATCCTCGAAGGAAAGGTCATCCATGTAGATGATAAACTTGTAATTCCGGTTCTTGATCTGCGCGATCACATTGGAGAGATCCTTAAACTGATGCTTGTAGATCTCAATCATACGAAGACCGTCCGGGTAAAACTGATTGACGATGGCCTTGATGCAGGTGGACTTACCTGTACCGGAATCTCCGAAGAGCAGGCAGTTGTTGGCTTTTCGCCCCTCGACAAAGGCTTTTGTATTTTCAACCAGTTTCTGCTTCTGAATTTCATATCCGATGAGATCATCCAGCATGACCTTATCCATGTTGTTGATGGCCTGAAATTTGATTCCGCCGTGTTCGTCGTTTCCGATACGGAAGGCCTTGTTCAGTCCGAACATCCCCACGCCGAAGTCTTTGTAGAAGCCGGTGATCTCATCAAAGAATTCATCTTCATCTTTTGTTTTTTCCAGTCGCTCAGAAAGAGCCCGCACTTTTTCGCTCACATTGCGGTTGTACATGAGCTCTGGTTTGACGATAGCCTGATAATCCAGGATGCGGGAAAAACAATCGATGCCAAGTTCCCTTTCCAGCCAGGAAAAATCATAATCGAAGAGTGCCTTATAAGCTTTGAAATCACCTTTGGCGAAGTAGTTGACACTGCCCTCGCTGGCTCCAACCTTTTCACAGGTGAGACTGAAAGAATTCTCATCCGTAATCAGACAGAAGGTCAGATAATTGTGCCAGAGATTCTTGTCGAAAGCAAAATCGGTGGCAACTCCCAGAATGCGCTTGATCTGACGGAAACAGCGCGTACGGAGTTCGTCCACCGGCTGCGTATGTTCTCTTGCATTTTTGCAGATATCTCCCAGCTCGGCGAGGATACTGTCTTCCGGCAGACTTCCATAAATCAAAAGGTTTGATAAAACATGATCCATATTTCTTTCCTCAGTTTCTGTGCTCGCCGTGGTAAGCCTCTTCGCAGTATTTGCAGCGGTAGACAGCGCGGTCGTGATCTGTCAGGATGAACACCTGATCCAGTCCCTGTTCGATGGATGTGATGCATCGCGGATTACAGCAGTGAATGACGTTACGGATCTCTTTGGGAAGCTTGAGGTTCAATTTGTCCACGATCTCTCCGTGTTCAATGACATTCACAGTGATATTCGGGTCGATAAAGCCAACGGTGTCAAGATTCAGCTTATCCACCGGGCACTCAACTTTGATAATGTCCTTTTTGCCCATTTTGTTGCTCTTGGCATTCATGATCATGGCAACGCAGCAATCCATCTGATCCAGTTTCAGATCGTGATAAATCGTCATAGCCTTTCCGGCCTTGATATGGTCAAGTACGAATCCCTGTTCAATCGCTCCTACGTTCAGCATTCTTTCACCTCCAGTTCCAGCAGTGTGTACATCAGTGCCATTCTCATATACATTCCCCAGTAAACCTGGTTGAAGTACGCGGCCCTCGGATCGTCATCTACATCAACCGCAATCTCATTGACGCGGGGAAGCGGATGAAGAACATACATGTCTTTTTTCGCTGCCTGAAGTTTTTCTCTGTTCAGAACATAGAAATCTTTCATGCGGACATAGTCATCCTCGTTGAAGAAACGCTCTTTCTGCACACGGGTCATGTAGAGGATATCCAGATCCGGAAGAGCCTCCTCCAGACGAATCTTCTCCACATAATCGATGTTGTTCGCTTTCAGCACATCCTCTTTGACATAGGAGGGAAGCTGCAGCTCTTCCGGTGAAATGAGGACAAATTTCACATTCGGATAACGCACCAGGGCGCTGATCAGTGAGTGCACGGTTCTTCCGAATTTCAGATCTCCGCAGATACCTACCGTCATGTCGCTCAGACGTCCCTTGCAGGTGCGGATCGTCATAAGATCTGCCAGCGTCTGGGTTGGATGCTGATGTCCGCCGTCACCTGCGTTGATTACGGGAACCGGAGAAACAGATGCTGCCACCATGGGAGCACCTTCCTTCGGATGACGCATGGCAACGATATCCGCAAACTGGGCAGCGACGCGAACCGTATCTGCTACACTCTCACCCTTTGTCGCAGAGCTGGATGTAGCGGAATGGAAACCGATAACCTGACCTCCCAGGTTCAGCATTGCATTCTCAAAGCTCAGTCGGGTTCTGGTACTCGGCTCATAAAAGAGTGCCGCCAGTTTCAACCTCTCGGCTGCGTGAGCGTATTTCTCGGGTTTCGCCTCCATATCTGCTGCAAGATCCATGATTTTGTCAAGTTCTTCAACAGAAAGATCCAGCGGTGACATGACATGTCTCAGGTGTGCTAACTGTCTGTGCATTTTTGTCCTCCTTCATATTCCATTTTTCCTGTCCGCTATTTTACAACATGACTATAGGTTGGTTCAAGCGGCAGCCTAAAAAAACGTCCGGAGAAAAAACTCCGGACGAGAATTATCAATTATTGCCGGTGGAGTCATCCACATCCACAGCTGTGCTGTCAATGATCTCCATACCGTTAGAATCATAATGACTTCTGCCGGAGATTTCATCTCTGATGTTATCTGCGGCCTTGCAGAAATCTGCGGTTGCTTCCGTAAAGAAATCATCTGCACGTTTTTTGAAAAAGAGACTGCTGATGGCAGTGTAAATCATAAATGCTCCCGCAATACGGAGAATAAGTTCCGTAGCGTGGAAAAGAAATGGAGCCACCAGTAGAAGAAAACCAAATACAAGGGTGAGAATTCCGCTCACAAGTGAAAGGGTGGATCTCTCCTCGCTGTAACGGGAAAAGGTGCGAACGGCAATCAGCTCCGTGATTCCATAGAAAATAAGAATGCAGGCAATCACAAGATTGAAGAGATCGAAAATAATATTCGGTCTCACTACAATCAGAAGGCCGACGAGAATGAGAACAATGCCCGTCACGAGACTGCCTGTAGAGGCACTCTCTTCTTTGGACTGACTGTTCAGATAGCTGATGCACTGGGATACTCCCGCGATAAGAATCGCTGCGCCAATGACTCTGCACACAACTGCGATGGCTGAACCCGGTCTGATCAGAAGAAAGAGACCGACAAATAATAATAAGATGGAACAAAGAATGGCGTTCCGTTTAATACTTTTCAGATAGTTGACGATTTTACTGCTCTCCATGGTAAATCCCCCCGGTGTTACAGGTATAGCTGTTCTTCGCGACAACAATACCGGTTGCTTTTACTTCTTCCGCCGCACACTTCCGGCAGCGGTTCATTATTCTCGAAACTTAATTGTCGAAGAATCCCCAGTTTTTCAGATGCCTGTACACCTCGGAAACCGGCAGTCCAACAACATTGTTGTAATCGCCGCGAATACCCCTGATATATCTGGCAAATTCACCCTGAATTCCGTATGCTCCTGCCTTGTCTGCGGGATCACCTGTAGACACGTAATCCTTGATTTCCTTTTCTGTCATGGGGAAAACATCGACCTCGGTACAGACGGCAAAGGACTCTTCCTCCGCCAGCTCATTGGCAGAGAGGCTTGCGAACGTGACACCGGTATATACCTGATGCGTCCGCCCCTGCAGCGCAGTGAGCATAGCAACAGCCTCCTTATAGGAACCGGGTTTTCCGAGAATCTGATTGTCCAGAACAACAATCGTATCTGCCCCGAGAACAATCCGATCCTCTCCTGCCATAATCAGTGAACGCTGACTTCCGTCCCTCAGCACTGCCGAAGCGGAATCCTCGCATTTCTGCCTGGAGAGATTCTTTACGATTTCTTCCGGATGATTACCCATCATCACTTCCCTGACTGTGCTCGGTCGCACCTCAAAGGGAACACGGATCTGGGTGAGCAGTTCCTGTCTTCTGGGCGACCTCGATGCCAGAATGATTTTCTTCATATCTGTTACCGCCATTATGTATAAATCTTTGAAAATGATGCATAAGCAGAGCTGTAAGCCGGGTTATGTCGTGTGCGATCATCTATCTGTGCCTTCCCGTCGCCGGGAAGTTCAAGCGACCCACCTGAAAGCGTGACGAGCAGCCACATAGCTTTACAATTCGGTCTTGCTTCGAATGGGGTTTACATGGCACACCCTGTTACCAGGGTGTCGGTAGTCTCTTACACTGCCTTTCCATCCTTACCGCAAAAAGCGGCGGTTTATTTCTGTTGCACTGTCCCTGGAGTCACCTCCGCCGGACGTTATCCGGCATTCTGCTCTGTGAAGCCCGGACTTTCCTCAGCCGGCCCCTTTCGGTCCTGCCGGCCGCGATCGCATACTCTACTTATCGCATCCTTCATATATTACCACATGAAGCGGGACTTGTGTATCTTTTTTGTGACACAAGAATGATTCTTCAAATCCTCAAACCATACTGCTCCCGCAGGAGCGCAAGTTATCGAAAAAACGCTTATACGCAAATGCAGTAGTTCATCATCTATGATTTGACACTGATTGCCTGTATCTTGCGCACAGGGACGAAATATGCAAAGCGAACAATAGGAAGCTGAGGACTTCCGCGACGTGTTCGCGTGCATAATTCGTTTCTGTGCGCACCCTATAGAGTTGCAATTACTCACACATCGAAACAGCTCCCCCCGATGAACTCCCGCAGTATCGAATTGATCGGCACGCTCTCCGACGGCAGGGGGATGAAGTAATCCAGGAACTTCAAAAGGCGCAGTGCCTCGTAGTATTCCGGACAGTCTGTGGGCACCTGGAAAAGCAAAGGCTCTGCATACACTTTCAGAATACTGAGTTCGTAGATCAGTGCCGAGTTGAACATGACGTCAGCGTTCTCCTGGTTCGGGAAGATGTACTTCTCCTCGCCTCTTCGAACGGAGGGCCATCTCTCGATGGTCTCTCTGGCATTTGTGCCACGGGTACGGTAATCCCTTACAATCCGTCGGATCAGTCTTCCGTCGGAGGTTGAGATATAGTTGTGTTCATCAACATTCAGCTGTGTCAGCGCGCTGAGGTAGACGCGGAAGATTCTGTCCTGATCCAGATTTTCGCAGAGTTTCATGTTCAGACCGTGAATTCCCTCAATGACGAGAATGTCGTTGGAACCGAGTTGCAACCGGTCTCCCCGGTACTCCGGTTTTCCCTCCATGAAATTGAAGTGAGGCATCTCTACTTCTTTCCCGTCCAGAAGATCCGAAAGTGTCTTCTGAATCAGATCCACGTCCAGGGATTCAAGGCACTCAAAGTCCAGCTCTCCGTTTTCATCACGCGGACAGTAGGCTCTGTCGCGATAAAAGTCGTCCAGACTGATGGGATGCGGAATCATGCCGTGTGCGCTCAGCTGAATGGAAAGTCTTCGGGAAAAGGTGGTTTTTCCGGATGAAGAAGGTCCCGCGATCATTACAAACTTGATGTTGCCGCGGCCTGCAATCTGCTGGACAATATCAGAGATCCTGCTCTCCTGTAAGGCCTCGGCCACCAGCATCTGGTGCCCGATTGATCCTTCCGTGACTTTATCATTCAGATCCGCAACACAGTTGATCCCCAGTTTGTCTGCCCATTTTTCAGATTCCTGCTGAACCTCAAAAATCTTCGAGAAGGGCTTGAAGGGCTCGACAACCGTCGGGTTGGAGGCTTTGGGCAGTACAAGCACAATGCCCTCCGCATAGGCGGTTACATCAAAATATTTCAGAACTCCGGTATCCCCTACCATGTAGCCGTAGTTGTAGTCTTTGAATTTTTCCACCTGATACATATTTACCATGGAGACACGGCGATAGCGGAACAGTCGTTCCTTGTCGTACATCCCCACCCGGTGAAAGAATTCCCGCGCGGTTCTGGTGCTCTGCTGGGTCTTCAGAAAGGGCTGCTTCCGCTCTACAAGTTCCAGCATACGCTCTTTTATGCTCTCAGCCAGAGATGCATCCACTTCGCGACCGATTTTTTCGATCGTGTAATAATAGCCGTTGCTGTTGGAAAAAAGAAGGCTGACATGAGGTGTTACACCCTTTCCGGCCACGTCGTAGACCGCTTTCAAAAACAGAAGGTTCATACTCCTTCGATAGGTATCCATTCCAATGCAGTCGGCAGCCGTGATGGACTTCAGTACGCAGTCTTTTTCTGCAGTCTTGTGCAGCTCCGCCAGCACACCGTCATTGGTCAGAAGGAGAATATCAAGTCCGTCCTTTCCCTTTCTGTCACCGATGATTTCTCGAAAGGTCGTTCCCTTTGGTACACGTATTGTCTCGTCGTCCAATCGGATGGTAAGCAGTTCGTCGCTCATTTTTTTACCCCTCTTCTATGCAATTAAATTACTGTAAAGGGTTTGCAGATCCTTGCACCCTCGACCTCAAGCTCCGGGAACAGCCGGCGGAGTTTTTTTGCCATATATTCGATAAAGCCGTACTCTGTGCCGTAATGACCTGCGTCGATAATATACAGTCCCTGGGCAAGGGCATCTATAGCCGAATGATAATCCACATCTCCTGTGATCAGTACCTGGGCATCCTGTTCAATGGCACAGCTGATGCAGCTCTTGCCGGAACCTCCGCAGACTGCAACCCGGGTAATGAGTTCCGGTGCGGGAAGACCAATCTCCGCGTCATGTTCCAGCTGTTCCAGACCGTAGCAGCGGACATCCTGAAGTTTCAGGGCTTCACGGACGTAGGCTGCAGTCTCCTCCAGGGTCATCGCCTTCGGCAGATCGCCGACTCTTCCGATTCCTTCCACGACACCTTCGCTCTCGCTGGTGACATCCAGAACACTTACGTTATCCAGATCCAATTGCTGTACATTGAGCTGTGCCATTCCGAGAACATCAAAATTGGTGTGCATCGCGTAACAGGAGATTCCGTTTTCAATCAGCGTCAGAATTCTTCTCCCCATAAAGTCATCGTCATTGATCTTCTTGATACTGTGAAATAGAAGCGGGTGATGGGTGATCATGAGATCGGCGTCGGTGTCAATGGCCTGACGGATGGTCTCTTCTGTCGCATCGAGAGCCACCAGAACTTTGGAAATCTCGCGTTTTCTGTGTCCCACAAGAAGCCCCGGGTTATCCCAGTCTTCCGCAAAGCCGAGAGGATATTCATCTTCGATCCGTCGAATGATTTCTTCACATCTCATACTTCTTCATTGCAGCTTCAATGAGCTGCATTTCCTCCTTTACTTCGAGAAGTCGCCGGGAAGCGTGTTCGGAATCTCCTTTTTGCAGCTTGTCCAGGATATTCTCCGCCACCTTTCGGCGCCACTCGAGATATTTGTATAATACAGGGTTTCGATCCCTCAAGAGACAGGGACCGAATTCCATTTCAAGGTGACAGGTACCATTAACAGCGCCTGTAACATTATTAACATTTTCTTCATGGTACCTGGTACAATGAAGAATCGGATAATACTTGCCGTCCTCCAGAATCATTTCCTCGCGGTCAATGACAAAGCCGTGCCGGTAAAGGTAACGGCGAAGTTCCCCGGTTTCGGACTGTGGACCGAGGATCATTTCTGATAGTCTTTCACAGACTTCGGGTCTGGCTGCAAGGATTTTTTGAATTAGAAGTCCACCCATGCCGGTGACCGCGATGCTGTCCACTTCTCCCGGGGACAGCTTCTCCAGTCCGTCGGAAAGTCTGGTCTCGATCTTCTGTGATAAACCATGCAGTTCTATATTCTCGCGGGCGTGATCCAAAGGTCCCTTCCTCACGTCCATGGCAATGGCCATAGGGACGATACCTCTGCCGCAGAGGTCTATCGGAAGGTAGCCGTGATCTGTCCCGATATCCGCAAAGCGGCTGCCTTCAGTTACGAAGGAAGCCGCCGTCTGTAATCTCACTGACAGATTCATCAGTCAAGATAGTCCTTAAGTTTTCTGCTGCGGCTGGGATGACGAAGCTTGCGGAGTGCCTTTGCCTCGATCTGTCGGATACGCTCACGTGTTACGTTGAACTCCTTGCCGACCTCTTCCAGAGTTCTTGCCCTTCCGTCATCGAGTCCGAAACGAAGACGGAGAACCTTCTGCTCTCTCTCAGCCAGTGTGCCAAGCACCTCTTCCAGCTGTTCTTTGAGCATTGTAAAAGCAGCAGCGTCTGCCGGTACCGGCACGTTTTCATCCTGAATGAAGTCGCCAAGATGGCTGTCCTCCTCTTCACCGATCGGGGTCTCGAGAGATACCGGCTCCTGGGAAATTTTCAGGATCTCACGAACACGATCTACAGACATGTTCATTTCCTTTGCGATCTCCTCCGGCGTAGGTTCACGTCCAAGCTCCTGAAGCAGCTGACGGGATACACGGATGAGTTTGTTGATCGTCTCAACCATGTGGACAGGAATACGAATGGTTCTTGCCTGATCCGCGATGGCACGGGTGATGGCCTGACGGATCCACCATGTGGCATAGGTTGAGAATTTATATCCCTTGCGGTAATCGAATTTCTCTACCGCTTTGATAAGGCCGAGATTACCCTCCTGGATCAGGTCAAGGAAAAGCATGCCTCGTCCCACATATCTCTTTGCGATGGAAACGACAAGACGGAGGTTTGCCTCAGCCAGTCTCTTCTTGGCCACTTCGTCGCCCTCTTCCATTCTCTTGGCGAGTTCAATCTCCTCGTCTGCGGAAAGAAGCGGAACTTTACCGATCTCTTTGAGGTACATACGAACAGGATCTTCGATGCTGACACCCTCCGGTACAGAGAGATCAATGTTCTCCATATCGTTGTCTTCATTGTCCTCGTCACTCTCAGAGATCAGAAGCATTTCATCATCGGGTCCGTCGTTGTCGTTGATGCGAAGGACATCGATGTCGTGCTCCTCGAGATAACTTACGACACTCTTGAGCTGTTTGTCATTGAGGTTGAGTTCCTTGAAGTAATCAGCGATCTCCGAAATCTCCAGAGCGTTCTTTTTCTTCTTTGCAACCTCAATCAGTTCTTTGGTCTTCTCCAGCAGTTTCTTGTTCTCTGCTTCCATAAAGTTCTCCTTCTCTTATGATATATATGTCATTCCACAAAGGTGGGATAAACGCAACTTGAGTGACCTGAAAATAACAAGCCGTCATTCAGAAAAAATATCCGGTGGAAGTCCGGCGGCCCGAAGTTTTTCCAGACGCTTTCTCTCGTTCATAATTTTCATGAACCCGCCCATGTCTCCCGGATCCAGACTGTCAGCGCGACTGTCTATACTCTGCCTCTTCATTCTGCAGAGGACGTCAAAAAATGCTTTGCGCCTGTCGTCGTCAGAATCCACGGCGATATTGGTATTAAACAGTGACGCGACTTCCGTCTGCTCCTCACTTTCTGTAAAGGTGCTGATAATGGACGCGGGGCTCACTTTTCCGGCTGAAGCCTGTTCCCAGACCATCTCCGCTACCTTCCGGTACATGGGATTCGTAAAATCTTCCGGTGAAAAATACTCTGAGATGCGGCCGATCAGATGCGGCCAGTCGGTGAGCCAGGTGAGCATCAGCTTCTGCTCTTTATCTGCATTTCCTGTTTTCGCCTGGACACGCCCCGGTGCTGGCTTCGGCACACGAATCCCGGTTCTGCCTATGCCCTTCAAGGCTTCCTTATTGACCTGACTGTTCAACAATTCCACGTCAATATTGTACCTGGCCGCCACTGCATCGATGTAGCTCTTTCTCTCGATTTCATCTTCGATTTCAACAATCTTTGCAGCACACTCATGGAAAAACCGGCTCTTGTCTTCCGGATCGCTCATGTCATGCTCTGCTTCCAGCATGCGGATCACAAACATAAAACTGTTTTCCGCCCGTTCCAGTCTCTCCTCAAATGCCTCCGCACCCTCGGCCTTCAGAAACTCATCCGGGTCTTTGTGAGGCTTCAGATCCACGACTTTTGTGGAAAGTCCCGCCTGGCGAAGCATTGGAATAGCTCGAAGCGCAGCCTTGACTCCGGCGCCGTCCATATCGTAGATCACCAGAACCTGCTTCGTGAAGCGGCTCATCAGAGAGCACTGCTGGGAAGTCAGGGCTGTTCCCAGGGACGCCACAGCATTGGTATACCCGGCCTGATGCATGGAGATCACATCCATGTATCCCTCACAGATGATGAAATTTTTTCTTCTCGTCCGCCGGGCCACATGGAGACCGTAGAGGTTCCTGCTCTTGTTGAAGATCTCCGTCTCCGGAGAGTTCAGGTACTTCGGCTCTCCCTCTCCCATGACACGGCCACCGAAGCCAATGACTCTGCTGTTGGCATCCATGATCGGATACATGACCCTGTTCCAGAATTTGTCGGAAAACCCACGCCTCTCATCAAAGTGAAATAGTCCCGAGTCCTTCAGCAGATCGTCGGCGTACCCCTTCTTTTTCAGATAATTGTACAGATCATTTCTGTATTTATCCGCATAGCCGAGTCCGAAATTCTTCATGGTTTCATCGGAAAGGCCACGACCTTTCAGATACGCAAGGCCGTGCTGACCGGCAGGACTTCGCAGTTTCATATAGAAGTAACCAGCTGCAACTTTATTCACTTCCAGGAGCCGGCTCTTTTTATCGGCAGCGTCCATCTGTTCCTTGGTGTACTCGATCTCCGGCAGTTTCACACCGGCGCGCTCCGCAAGAACCTTAATCGCTTCCTGAAAAGTATAATTCTCGTACTCCATCAGGAAGGTATAGACATTGCCGCCCTTTCCGCAGCCGAAGCAGTAGAACATCTGCTTCACAGGACTGACGGAAAAAGATCCGGTCTTCTCATTGTGAAAAGGACAGAGTCCGAAGTAATTGTTGCCGCGCCGCGTCAGTTTGACATACTGGGAGATCACATCGACGATATCATTTTTCTCACGAACTTCCTCTATAATCTCATCAGTGTAGCGCATTCCGCCTCCGGTACCCTCTCAAATCTTCTTTAACATAGTCCGCAAGCAGACTTCAACATCCTTCGCCTCACAAATGTTTTTTGTGAAAGCGTCTATATATAATTTACGTTGCGCTTCTGGGATTTCCTTTTTTTAATTAGAAATTTTTTTTCTTCACAGCACAAAAACCGGGACTGCCATGAAGAAACAGCCCCGGTTTGTTTTTATCTTATTCTGTTGTCGATGTACCTGTTTTTCCGCTTACTTTGTTCCGTAAAGTTTTGCCGGAAGCTCATCTCTTGTAATGCAGTAGTTGCTTGTGTACATCTCGATGGTGTCTTTCTTTGTATTGAAGACCGGATCGGACAGGAAGTCCGGATTGGAGTCGTTACCCGGATGTGTGTCATACCATGTACAGAAGTACAGCCATCCTGCTTTTTCTCCCTTGAGATTGTCTACGGTTGAGAAGCAGTCATTCTCAGGCATGGTAATCATCTTGTGGAAGTCGTATTTCTTCATCAGTCCATAGAATGCGGAAGACATGGATGTATCATTGTGATAATATCTCGCACTTCCTGTGGACCAGTCCGTACAGCTGTATTTGTCCAGACCGATGAGATCTACATAGTCATCACCCGGATACCAGTTTGTGGATGTCTCGTAGTTATAGCTGTTGAACTCCCAGATCAGGTTGTGAATGCCGTAATCCTCAGTGAGAATCTTGTAGGTGTACTGCCAGAGCTCTTTGTAAACCTTGGAACCCTTCGCTCCCCACCAGAACCAGGAACCTTTCTCTCCACCGCTTCCCTCAGCCTCGTGGAAAGGTCTGAAGATCAGCGGAACCTTAGCGTCCTGAAGTTTCTTGAGCTGCGGAACAAGACCTTTCAGGCAGAGATCCCAGTATTTGTTCTCCTTTGTGCCCTTTGTCATAATCTTGCCTGCATCGAAATCTGTCTTCTCAGAATATGTTGCCTGAGACCACTGCATGGAATCGCCAAGGTTGTAGGATGCAAAGTTGCTGGGTACTGTGATGTGCCAGCTTGCTGTACAGATTCCGCCGTTTCTTGCCCAGTCAATCATACGGTCAACTGTTCCGTCGTCTGTGCTGTGATCCGGATAACCGTACAGCGGGTTTGTATTCAGGAAGTCGAAGCCACGGATAGCCGGAAGCTTTCCTGTTGTTTTCTCCAGATATTTGAACTCTGTATCAAAGTCATTGTTCGTATGTCCGCCGTTGTAGATCTCCTGCTGTCCGGAAAGAATATGTTTTCCGTAGATCTTGGAGAAATACTTCATAAGAGCCTTTGTCTCTTTGGTCGCCTTCGGGTCACAGGGTGTCACCTGTGTGGCGTGAATCTTCGGAAGAGAAGCCGGAGCAAGTCTGATATAGTCGAACTGGCACCATCCCCAGGAGCCCTGGATCTTCAGCTCGTTTGTTCCTTTTTTCAGTCTTCCTGCACCGAGGTTTGTCTCCGTCCACTCTGTCTCTGAAGAAGAGATATCTCCCATCAGTGTGCCGTTGAGATACATATAGTTGATCTTGTTTCCGTATGCGGCTTTATAGCACACGATAATGTCGTACAAACCATCTTTCGGTACTTTTACAGTCATCGTAATGGAATCTGCGTTATCCTGAAGATCCGCGTATTTTCCGCCGGAAGCAGTCTTGTCTACTCCCACTTTTGAAATTCCGGTCATCTCTCCGGACTCACACTCGATTTTGATTTCGTCGCTGTTGTCAGCTGCTGCTACAGGAACTGCCGGCATAGCTGATGCCGCCATGCTCACTGCGGCGAATCCGGCCAATGCTTTCGAAGCAAGGCTCTGCCACTTAAGCTTTTTCATGATAAATCCCCCATTGTCTTATTTGGTTCCTTTGAAACCTTCTACATAGAACTATTTTAGCACATAACAAAATAAATTGAATACACAATTGCGAATATTTGAGCGAAAATGCGGGTATTAAGTATACAATAATGGGTGGACTGAATTGGATTAATTCACGAAAATGATTTCGAAGCCCCAGGCGATCAGTTTATAACCATGAACATACTATTGATCATCGAGCAGAGAATCAGTACATAGCTGATCCGGTTGAGATTGCGGGCTTCCCGTTTGGAGATCAGCCCCTGATGGATACTGTTTGCGTACACGTAGCAGGCGACGGCGATGATACAGAAAAACATGACGGTATATGTCCTGAATGCCGAGGCGTAGACGGTCGGTGAAAATCCGAGCACAACTCTGGAAGCGGTACCTGCGCCGATCAGAACGAAGCTCACGAGAAGTCCCCGGATATGATCCTGAAGGAGAATCACAGCGGCGATCAAGAGAGAAAGCAAAGCGGCCCAGACAATGTAGCGGCCGAGAGCCTGTATATTGCCCCGGTTTGATACAGTGACCAGACCATTTCGCTCGAGATCATCTGTCAGAAGCCGGATGTCCGGATACAGAGTCAGTGTGATCGAACGCAGCGGACCGAGCAGGATCATCAGAAGCGCCGGTACTCCCGCAGTCATGGTATATGACCATCGTCTGTATTTTCTCCAAATAATGAAGGTGAACAGACAAGCTGTGGCAATCAGGCAAATCTGCGAGCCGAACCAGAGCATCTGCATGGTCGTTGAATATCCAATGTCAGCTTTGTCGATCATATTCAACATGCCCCATTCCTTATACCAGTTGGGAATTTCAAAATTTTTGCGCACATAATTCCCCGGGCATAACAGTATGACAAAAAAACTTGCAATGGCAAGCAGCAGCTGAATGCCAAGAAGCGGGTGGAATTTCTTTCTGATGAACAGGTAGATGACACCCACCAGGTAGGACCCGAGGATAACGACCATCATCTGTTCGAAGTTTGCGCCGTATACCAGAGCCAGCATATAGAGCGGCCAGGTGTACCATTTGATTTTTGTGCCATCATTGACTTTTCGAAGCGGCAGCAGGGAGATAAAACCACAGGCCATCGGTGCCAGATAAGTCGTCGTAGTCGTCACCCATCCCGCGGAATTCAGGACACGAAAAGGGAACAGCAGGATCATGCCGGCGATGATGATATTGCACTCTCTTTCATGATCCTTCTGCGCGAACAGAGCGGAAAACGAGTACATAAGAAGATACAGGGATACCCCCATGTAAATCACCCATGGAATGAAACTATGTCTGCTGGTGAACAGGAACACAACAAAGTTGACCAGCACACGGGAAGACGAGGCGGGATACATACTCAGGGCATAACGCCAGTAATCCACCAGACTTCCATTCTCCACGCGCATGAAGGTAACATCATCTCCCCACGTTTTTGCAAATAGCAAGATGAAAGCAAAAATAATGCTGGTGATGTAAAAAATGGTCTTGTTGTCTTTTTGAAAAAATTCCCTCATTTTTTTAAGCATCTTCCAGCTCCTTTGCTTTATTCTTAATCGTAGTGTGGAACGGCACGTAGGTGCGTTTCTCGTTATTCAGGTCATATTGCGCGAAAATCTCGTAATCCTTCCCGTCCAGTTCTTCCCAGTACGGGATTCTGACGGAGAAACCGCAATAGTCGTAGTTATTTCCGTCGTTATTTTTTTCGGTAATGTCCGTGCGCACAGTCAGATCTGTGGGAAGTACGAGGTACTCTCCGCTTGCCGGATCTTTCAGGACAATCCGGATGGCCGCCTTCTCAACAGCAACGCCGGAGCGGTACAGATAACCGGAAATCACGATAAAGTCTTTCGTAAGCGAGATATCATCCCGCTTCCAGCTGACATTTTCGATTTCCGCACGGTACGTGGAATCTTTTGTCACGTTGACATCAGAAGCCGACAGGTGCCGGATCCGGTTTTCGTTCCATACCAGAACACCCCAGCCGATGGCAAAACAAACGGCTAGCGCACACAAAAGAAACACGATGAAGCGATCGGAATGAAGACATTCCATAAAGCGCTGTTCCCTGGTATTGTTTTCGTTCTGCACGATAAAATAATTCCTCCTTGGATGAGAATGTATACTTATTTAAATGTGCTGTATCATGCGCATTCCTAATTGAGCAAAATGATATCCGTATCATGCGCAAACATGAAAATATTTTATGCCCAAAAACGAATTGAATCAATGGTAACATAAAAGAAAAAGGCTGTCTCACCCGATGTTTTTCGAGTAAGACAACCCTTCATATTTCTATTAGTATCTCTCTTCTCCGGACTGCCTGGAAGCTCACCGCGAAAAGGACCACTTCATCAGAAAACGCAAGCAGAATACAGTGGAAAAACCACAACTGCTGTGTTTCAGGAGTTCTATATAAATCTGCTCATGTCAAATCTCACTTCTCTCATAAAGATCTTCCGGACTTCCGATGCAGCATCCGCCGCTCCGGAAGCCTTCACGGATACGGGAGCATTCTCTGTCCTGCGTTTTCTCTTAAATTTCAGGCTCATTGTCTTCTCTCCTTTTGAACAGACAAAGCATAACCAGCGGAATCGCTGCAACAATCATCAGCTCGAATGGAACTTTGTTTCTGGAAAAGCCTGTGTCGACAACCGGATTAATGGTCAGCCAGGAGGACGCATATACCGCTAACTCATTCTGACCTTTTTTGCCGTTCGCCGCACGCAGAACCGATTTCATGTAAATTTTGTATCGTCCCGGCTGAACCTCCGCGACAGAATCCAGATCACCGTAAGTGCCGTCTTTTGTCTTGGAATAAGTAACTTCACCGAGTTCATACCCCTCCGCTTCAAGCTGATCTATATACTCCTTCCGCAGGGTTCCCGTCGAATATCTGGCCGTCGCCTTATCGAGCGTCTGCCGTCTTCCGTTATAGTAGACTTCCTTGTCCGAAGTCAGAATCTGTGCCCAGAGAGCATCCAGCGTATACTCTCTTTCCGTGTGATAATTCAGCATCGTTCCGCTCTTCCGTATCGTCGGCATGTTGACAATAACTTCTTTTCCGTTCCTGATTACGGACCGGCGCTTGTCAAACCAGCCGATAAACGTATACTCGTCGGAAACCGGCTGATCCGGAACGATCGTAATGCTCTCATCCTCCGCAAACCGCTTTCGATAGAACACCTTGCGCACTCCGACATCCGTGTGATCAATTCCCTCAATGGAAATCATATCGTTTTCACTGTGTCCCGCCGGATAATCCTCTCCCGAAACATCCGACGACCATCTCGCATCCGGAAGATTGAGATTGTAACCGAACCTTCCGTTCGCCCTGATCACGAGAAAGATGACTTCCGCATCGTTCAGATTGCCTTCATTTGTTTCGTTCTCGGGTTTTGGCATCATGAACCGGACAGCCGGATAGCTGCGCAGAATCCGGTCCGGGGAATCCTTGTTTTTATCGTAAAAGGCATAAGGAATTGCAGCGCCGTCCTTTAGATTCCGGACCATAACCTCCTTGAGCACAAAGTCTCTTGCCTTTAGTGTGTTGTCGTCAATGATCTTGTCCTGAAGGTTGTACGGTACTGTCACATCGCCCTTTTTCGAATCCGGCTTACATACCTGAAAATGTTCTGCAACAGAATTCATAAAGATTCCGTTCTCAATATCGTAATACCACACATAGACATGGGAATTCGAATAATCCTGTACAATCTGTTTGTGTTTCAGAACGATGACTACTCTGGCAACGGCCCACCTTCCGGGCAGCGGTGTATTGACGACGAAATTCATTGCCTGCACTTCGTTTTTCTGATCATATCCCTCATTTTTCAACGTATAACGGAAGTTATCATCCGACATTCCGTTGGATTTCATGCCGTACATATAACTGTCACCGTACTCATAGCCATCCGGAAGGATCATGTTTATCTTCTTCTTTTTTCCGATACTCACCAGCGGTCCCTGCGGCTTGTTTGTAATGGATGAGAGCAATCCGTAGTCTATAAACGCACCGTTGCGGCTATAATCCCATTTTTCCTGCTCAGTTTCGGCAAAATATCCAGTATCGGAACCGCCTATGATCGAATATTCTCCGCGATCCGGATAGTAATAGAGCACCTGAAATCTCAACGTTGTCGGAGTGACATAGACGACGACATCCAGGTCATACGCCGCGTTCACAAAGCTGATTGCTCCCACATTCCCATCGCTGCAGCACACGCGGAATCTGTCGATATCATCGGAAGTTCTCGGAGGCACCTGCTCCGGATCTCCGTTTTCCAGATCAAAGAACTGCCGCTCGTTTCCGTTTTTCAGGAACCGGACTGCGTTTACAATGTAGGCCTCCGGATCGATTTCAACATTCACCTCTGACCTTGGCGCTGCAAAATAGGTATTGGAATCATAAATCAGATCCAGATCGTTCTTTATTACATCTTCAAAATTCCTGTTTTTTGCGGTTTCATCAACAAAATAAACCGTATATTTCATTTCCTTTGACAGATTAATGAAAACCCTGACGGTCTGATACTTGTGCGTTCCTTTTATGTACGGAGGAATCTCCCGGATTGTAATCCTCAGCGTTCCGGTGCCCTTTTCCGCAGAAAAAGATGCGCCGGCTCCGTACAGGTCATCGTCATCCGTGCGGATATCAATATTTCCGTTGTAGCGGTAGGACGAAGGGATTGTCAAAGGAATTTCTGTAGAGCCGTTCACAGACGCACGAATCACGGCCGGCGTCTCACCCGCCTTTTGTTTTCTGTATATTCCGTCTGTGCCGAGCGAAATATCCGAATACAAGAACATATTTTGGGTATCCAGTCCCTCACAGAAATAAAGTTCGCAGTTTACAACAGACGGATCATCATCCCGGATCACATCAGCCGCTCCTTCCTTCGCGAATACGAGATAGTGCGCCGCACTTTTTACCGTATTTCCGTTGGCACTCAGGACAACCTGCTCCCCTTTTCGGACGCTGCGCTTGAATATTTTAAGATTCCGGTCAATATTCTGCGAATCTCGCATGACCAGAACCTGTTCCGTGTCAATCCACTTCTCTTTTTCCAGCCAGGCAATGATTTTTCCGTATGTGACGATGCTCGGATCCAGAATACGGGGATCCAACGCCAGGAACACCGTTCCGTTCTCATTTGCGGTAAACCTCGCCTCCTCCGGAAAATCTCCGTCCGCGCTCATCTTGTCCTCAAAATATTTCGAATCGCAGGATGTCGCAAGATATTCCGTATCCTTCAGGATGTCCGGCAGAGAATTGTTTCCGCTGTACACCAGATTTCTGTCACCATAATAATGATCTCCCGCAGACAGACCGTCGGCGTTTATGATTGACCAGGCAAAAGCATTCTCCGTATCCGCAACCTGAAGATCCTTGATCATTCTTCCGCTCTGGTTCGGTCTGGAGACGAATACACAGTAATTTGCATAGGAATTATCAGCCGGAAGATCCGTGATCGCACCCAGCCGGATCTTCTCTCCCGCTTTGCACTTCGCACGCAGGAGAACAAAGGCTATCTTGTTGGTACCCTGACTTGTCGATACCTTCAGCAGAGACGGAGCCTCTCCGTGAATTTTCGTCCATTTGGAGGTGTCCGAAAGCCACGACGGAGTACTCAGCCGGATATCCCAGGCAACAGACACATATGCATCCTCCGCAAGTGTAAACTCCGCCTGATCTGCGGGCGAGGTCTTGTCTTTTCGTCCGGTCTGAATGACCTCAGAACCGATTAGATATCCGGGACACTCATAGGCGTACAATGTGTGATCGTTCCCATATACCTCGGAATTCTGCTGTGTGTGAATACCATCATTCCCGATATCGTTGATCAGCCTGAAATCCTGCTGAATCGCCCAGTCAGAGGCGTTGTCAGTATAAACATTTAAATCCCGAATCAAACGGCTGTTCAGCGTCTTTTTAACCTCCCGCTGATCCGACGGTTTTGGCGTCGGCGTCGGTGTCGCCGTCGCTCCGGGTTTTTTCTTCAGGATATAAATCACTTCCGCGTCCTTTGCATTGATCCTGTAGTTTCCGTTCTTATCCTTCTTGAACGTGATAGAAAGATCTTTTTCAAATGACACGTAATTACTTTTTCCGGAAGCCTTTTTTGCATCGATTTCCCTGCTGTAGACTGTGGTCGTATCCTTCCAGGTAAGTAGCGTTCCTTTTTCGTAAAGATTAGGATTATAATCCGTCGCCTTTCCTTCAAAAATGAGCGAGCTTCTGTCCTCGACATAGACAGCTTTTTCAATCGTATACTGTTCCCAGAACGACTGATAGGCGCTCTTTGCATACTCGTAATAATATTTATCCAGCTTTCCGTTGTCATGCGTCGCAGGATCTCCGGATCCGCGGTTTACTTCATCCAGTGCCAATTCATAGACGTCTGTGTCGACCGAAGATTTATAATCCATCAGCACCGCATAACAGGCTTTGATTTTCCCCGCGGAAGTGGATGCCTTTGACTCTTCCAGCGCTCCGTCCTCGATTCCGGCATTCGCCGTGAGATCCGACAGCGACACCTTCACCGTCTCTTTCTGCGGAGATGACACCACGGTTTCGCCTTCACCTCCGGTTTCCACCTGTTCAGCACCACTTGTGCTCTGCACCGCAGAACTCTGCCCGCCCGGAACACCTGTCTCAAAAGACTCCTCCAGCTCCGTCCGGTTCCCGTCACTCTTCCCGGCCCCATCGGCCGAAGGATTCTGCTCTTGTTTTTCTTCTTCTGTCCCCCGCTCCGAAGCCACACTTCGAAGACCGGTCTCCGCCGGATCGCCGTCCGGATTGTTCATATTATCCTCCGATACCTCAGGATTTGTATCCACAGACTCCGCAAAAGTATCACGACTGCCCCCACACAGACCCAATGACACAGTCATAGCGAACGCACAAATAAATGCCGTCACACGATAGGTTCTGTTCAGAATTGTTTTCAAAAGAAATCACCTCATAATTGTTATTTATTGAATGTAAGTTCCTTCTTAATCCAGAGCAA
>JAIKXQ010000075.1 GCA_024684035.1 Eubacterium sp.
GACGGAACCATCGTCGAAACAGTAAGTGCGAGAATTAATGCTACTACTGCTTTCCGTTTCATATCTTCTCCTTTACCCCCTTGCGCGTATATACGCCTTATTTTCGTTTATCAATTAATACATAATACCGAAAACGTTTAACACAATTATAGCTGTTGTGTCTGTACTGTGTCAATTGTGCATCAGAAAATTCGTGCAAATTGTCAGCTAATTTCTGATAAATGCCAAACGCGCCTTCCGGTGTATGGCAAAATGAATTTCTAAATATCAAATTGATGTATATGTTCCCCTCTCCGGAGAGACGCTTTTTCCCTGTTTATTTGTTTCCGTATCATTTTCTCCGCTTTTCCTTCAGAATTTTCGCCATCTCCGCTCTACATTCAAAGGCATTTTCCCGCCCCGATGCTTTGCCAGATTATTTGTCCGGAGATTGTTCTTTATTCTTTTGTTTAATCTCTCAAACCTTCGTTTTGTTGTTATTCCTCCGACTCGTCCCTCACTTTTTAAAAAGCCCATCAAAAGAATCTGACACAATCCAAAACGTTCACCTAAACAACTTCGGCGGAGGGAAATGTCATTTTTTCATTTCCCTCCGCCGAACAGAATTAATTCAAATAACCTCTATTTACGAAATCGTTTTACGAATCTTCGAATCTGCCATTTTGTGCACATATACCATATTCTGCCCCATAAGCCTTCATGGCAACGTCAGAACGGACGGTTACACTCTCCACTCGCACTTCTTTATACATCGATATGACGATCTTCAAAAGACTCAGATGACTCCTTTTCAACGCCCGTTTCAGACCCCATTTTTCCGAAGTCCACAGCAGAATCCACGATCTTCAGCACCGCCGGACGATGGGTGACAATGACGACCGTTTTGTCCGTCATTGCGCGAAGATTATCCAGAAGCTGTGCCTCGGTCTTCTCATCCAGAGAACTTGTGGCCTCGTCAAGAAGCAATACCGGATGCGAAGAGTATACGGCACGGGCGATCGCAATTCTCTGCATCTGTCCCTCCGAGAGACCGGCGCCATGCTCTCCCAACTGCGTATCCAGACCCGTCTCCAAATCACGGATAAAGCTGTCGGCGCAGGCAATCTTCAGCGCTTTCCAGAGTCCTTCATCATCTCTTACTGCTTTTTCATCTCCAAAAGACAGAATATCCCGAATGGTACCACTCATGAGCTGATTGCCCTGAGGAACATAGGCATATAGATCTCTGCAGTTTTCCACCAGATCTTTCTCCTGCCCTTCCACTTTCAGGAAGAGTTCTCCCTGATCCGCGGGATAGAGACCCATGAGTAGTTTCAGCACGGTACTCTTGCCGCAGCCGGAAGGTCCGACAAAGGCCACATACTCTCCTCTTCCAACTTCCAGACTGATGTTCTGAAGTACCAGCGGCATTTTCGGAGCCTCTTCTTCTCCGCTTTTCACAGGCGGCTGATAGGTGAAGGAGACGTTGTGAAGACCGATGCTCTCGAACTGCCGGTTGCTTCTCCGGCTCTCTTCACTCTGATCCAGACTCCGCGTCCTTGCATACTCCTCAGCCTCCATGAGACGCTCCGCACTGGCCACCATGGCAAAGTACTGCGGGAAATACGAAGATACAGACGCAAAAGGCGTGCTGACCTGATTGATCAACTGCAGAACCGCAGTGAAATCTCCATAAGTGAGAACCCCATTCAAAATACCAAGACCGCAATATACTGCACCACCAAGATATACACCTCTTATAACCACCGAATAGCCAAGAGCCGCAATGTTGCCAAATATTTTTCTCCGCATACGAGCCGCCTTGTGATCGGCCATCTTCTCACCAGCCAGTTCGGCAGTTCTTTTCTCCTGAGAAAAGGCCCGGATCACCAGCATACTCTCCAGCCTCTCCTGCATAAATATACGCAGTTTACCGTCCGTCTCCTGTATGCGCTTGTGAAGTTCTTTCATCTTCTTGCGGAAGGTCAAGGTCAGGCAGATAAGAATCACTCCGCCCGGAAGGATGACCACAACTGCTCCGGGAATAATCGAGACAAGGGCAATCACTCCGGCTACAATCTGTGTCACCAGTCCAAGAAGGCCTGGGAGAATATCTATAAACCCATTGGTAACGACTGCGGTATCGCTGGTGAGCCGGTTCATCCACTCTCCGGAATGGGTCGCGGTCACCTTCGCATAATCATTCTCAAACAAGGTACTGAACAGCCTTGCTTTGCAGCGGTTCTCCATCGTCGTCTTGGCCAGTTCTCCCAAATGCGAGAAAACAATCGACGCCAGAATCTGCCCTGATACCAGAAGGATCACCGCAATGGCATGGAACCAGAATCCATCCCAGTCCTTTGCAATGGCACTGTTTACAATCCCCTTGTAAAGAAGCGCATTATATACGCCGGTTACACTGAGGGCAATTTCAATCAGAACCATAAGTGCAAGAATATACTTCACTCTTCCGGCCACATTCAGAACCCAAAGAATTGCTGCCCTGCTTTTCTTCTTGTTTTTCATATCACACACTCCCTAATTCTGGATATTTGATGTCTTATATAAGGACGCTGTTCCGTCCGGATCCAGTTCACGATACCTGATCCGACTTGTCTTCACAGGATTCGCATAAGCTTTGATGCAGGCATTATTCAAAACTCCCCACCTGGTGACATCCTGAGTGTCAAGATAGCTCCCGCCATCTACGCACACAAAGGATTGCCCCCTTTCGGCACTTACGCTCTTGATCGACGTGGACTTTCCCTCATAGAACTGACAGGTCATCCCACCGGAAGAAGAATTAACAACAACAGCAAACGTTTCTCCGGACGAGATTTTCACCGGTTCTTCAAATGCAACGGTATAGAAGCCCATCAGTTCCGTTGTTCCGGAGGCCGAAGCCACCACTTTTCCGGTTCCGGGGATACCGTCCTTCAGATTTCTCTCCAGACTCACCGTATACTCTCCATCCGCAGGCATATAGAACCCGACTGCGCCGATATTCTCTCTGCGCTTTGCCGTGAACACATTGGCATAGCCACCGCCAAACCCGGACATCATGATACTGTAACCACATCCATCATAAGCAAATTGTTCGGTATATTCGTGCTGTCCGTTATCCGAATCTTCACAGATATAGACAAAGGGTGCGGAAAGGCTGGCGTCCTCGTAGGAAATCCAGGCATAACCAGCATCGCCAAAGCTTTCGCCATAGCTGTTTTTCAATAAAAAAGCGCCTGGATTCTCCGCCTTTGTGGCGTAATCATCATCCCAACCGGTTAGAACCACGGCGTGTGTACTGGAAGTTCTCTTCCTCAAACCATTGGCATCTGTCATCAGTTCGTGATAATAAGAATTCGTATTGCCGTCACGGCCAGATGACGCAAAGGAAACCGAAACCGCACCATACCGGTAAATCGCGCTCTTAATCTCATCCACCGCCTTCTCACGAATCAGCTGTCGCTCTTCATCCGTGTATTGGCGAATACCTGTATCACTGGGAACAGGTTCCGTCAAGGAGAGGGCAGACTGCAAGTGCGTGTCCGACTCCTTCATCCGGCTCCTTGTGAGCGGAAAAGAATCCGGATACCGGCAGGTACTCTCCAGCACCGGACCCTCCCAATTCAGCATTGCGGATGAAGCCATATAGTTATTGCCGCCTCCGCCGATCCAGTCATTGACCCAGCAATCAGTTTTTTGATTATGCGCCGCATAGGAAAGGTGATAAGGCGAATAGTTGTCATTACCATCCATCGTCCCATTCTTCATACCATTAATTCTGCAGGTGTCTGTGGCGGCGAAAGCCCAGCACAGAGAAGAACTGCTCTGGTTGCGGATCGCTGTCACTTTCCCGTTTCTGTAGGAAGACGGCAGTTCAACGGAACCCACAAGTTGAGTGTCCACTGTTAAATCGCAAACACCGGGAGCCGAATCTTTATCATCGCTCCCCACATCCCCCTTCCTTCCGCAAATAGCCTCGTCTGCATTGTTTCGAAGCTCCAGAGGCAGTTTCCACTCTTCATTTCCTCCGACTTCGATCAGGCCGTTCTCCCCCACTTCCATAGTCAGTTCTTCTGCTTTTACAGATGAAAGGCCGTTCTGATCCAATCCCCGAACAGCTGCCTCGGAAGGAATCACACCGCAGAGAAACAGCACCGCTGACAGCGTGACAATTTCTATCTTTTTTATTTTTTTCATCAATATTGTGTACAATTCACTTTTTCAATCTGCAACACGCCTTATTTTTGTGAATTGTTCCCCCAAATTACAATAGCACAGATGGGCGAAATGTACAAACAATTCATGCAATACAAAAATGCGAGCACATCTCCTAACGGAGATGCGCCCGCATCATTGTTGTAAGCT
The DNA here is from genome assembly GCA_024684035.1 of Eubacterium sp. Taxonomy (GTDB): domain Bacteria; phylum Bacillota; class Clostridia; order Lachnospirales; family Lachnospiraceae; genus Bilifractor. The sequence continues at coordinate 4,348 of JAIKXQ010000075.1, forward strand.
TATTTCTTACTCACAGACATCAGTGTGCATCGAAGTATGCTTTTGCTGCCTGGTTGTATCTGTAGACCATCTTAGCCATGTTGACTGTGTTCTTATCGCTGTTTTTGTTAGTAAGAGTAGAGTATACCCAGGAAAGAGCACTTGCTTTTACTGTAATTGTGCTGGAACCTTTTGTCAACTTGATTGTGTAAGTCTGGTCAAGGTCAGCTGCCTTGATTCCGGAAATTGTTACACAACCATCCTCAAATGCAACCTTCTTGTTGTTTACTTTTGCAGTGAATGCAGAATCATCGCTTACATTGAAGAATACGTTCAGATCTGTATCTGCCTGAAGAGACAGTGCAGTTCCAAGATATTTAGCTCCGGAAATGCTGCCGGATACGCTCTGTACATACTCCTCAACATCAGCTGCTGTGATATCGGAGAGACTGTCTGTTGTAGTAGCACTGCTTGTCTTGTACTTCATAAGCTTCTGAGCATATGCGCCGTAGTTCTGGATTGCTTTTGCAAGATCTTTTGTTGTCTTGTCATATACGCTTCCGCTTGTGTATGTAGCAGCGATATTCTTAACAGAGAACTCATAGCCGTCTGCCTGTTTTGTCTTACCGTAGTAAAGTGCAAGCTCCTCGTCGTTAGCGTTGAATACCTTGAAGTTGATGGCATCTGTTGTCTCTTTAGCCTTAACGAATTTGCTTACCTGGTAGATAACTGTATCACCGTTATCCTCACCTTCAAGATCCGCAAGGTCGATTCTCTCTTCCTCGCCGTTCATCTCAAAGACTACATAGCCATCTGTTGCGTCAGCCGGTACGCTGAAGAGAACACTTCCACCGATCTGACCTTTCAGCTCAAGTGTAACACCAAGGATTTTTGCCTTAGCGTCAGTTACTGCAGATGTAGGTTTCACTGTAGGCTTCTTGGTAGGAGTCTTAGTAGGTGTCTTTGTAGGTGTCTTTGTAGGTTTAACTGTGGAACCTGTTGTATCTGCTGTCTCAAGGAAGTATGTCATCCAAGCCAGCGGAGAGTTCCAGTTGATTGTACACTCGTTTACGCACCATGCCTCTACAGAGTCAACGTAGCACTTCTGAGAAGGTGTATCGTCGGAGAGACCTGTACCTCTTACGTAAGGGTCAACCATTCCCTTGTTCGGACCACCGGACATAACTCCGCAAGGAGCATTCGGGAATGTAGCATCAATCTCACCGGACCAGTATCTGTGATGCGGGTGCTGTGTAGCGTGCTCGCCGTATCCTGTTACGTAGGAGTAGTATCCGCCGTTACGTCCGAAGATGTAGTCCATAGCCTCAGCTGCACCGTTGAGGTACTTAACATCCTTGGAGAGATCGTAAGCGTAAGCCATA
>JAIKXQ010000006.1 GCA_024684035.1 Eubacterium sp.
GCCGTAGGTTTTGTGGTAGGTTTCGCCGTTGCCGTGGGCTTCGGTGTCGCTGTAGGTTTTGTCGTAGGTTTCTTCGTCGGTGTCGGTGTGGCCGGTTTCTCTGTGGGTGTCGGTGTAGCGTTGACATCCTCAAAGGTTGCGTAGTAGGATACCGGCTCTGTTACGGTCGGGATCTTGTCCGATGCGTAAATATTTCCCGTTGTGGAACTTCTCCAGCCGATGAAACGGTAGGTCTCCACCTGGCTTCCCCAGCCGTTCTTCTCATGATAGGAGTTGGTTGTAATCCACTCGGCCGGTTTTACGGTATCACCGATCCTGCACTGATGTGCGTCAATATTTGTTCCCTTCTCATTCTTGAAGAAGACCTCTACCATATCGCCCTGCAGTGCCTTCGGTACCTGGCTTCCGGATACTTCACCCGGTTCACCGGTTCTTGCATTGGGATCCGGTGTAGGTGTTGGTTTGGAAGGATCCGGTGTAGGTGTCGGTGCCTTCGTCGGTGCTTTTGTCGGTGCCTTTGTAGGAAGCGGTGAAGGAATCGGATTATTCTCGCCGATCTCCTGGCCGTAAACAATCTCGCCGTCACTGTAGAGTACGCAGCCCTGTGCAGTACCCATATGGCTGTTGTCTGTTCCCTCAAGTCCCATCAGACAAGGACTGTTGGAGTAATCCCATTTTCCGGGTGCGGATACACGGAACTGTACTTCCTGTTTGCTCTCGCTCTGTCCACCCGGATAGACAACATCGCCGGTCATATCCATATCTGTGTAGTAAATGCCCTCAAGTCCACTGTACTCGAACGGTTTCATGGTAACCGGACGCTGCTGATACTTCGCCTCAACGGTCATATCCTTCGGATCAATGCCCTGGGCGATGATATCGGAGAGATCGAAGTACTCTCTGAGAACAAGCTTGTCTGTTACAACAGCCGGCCATGCAGTACGGTTGTTTACTACTACTTTCAGCTCAACAAAGTTGATCTTGTTTGTGTTGTCAAAGCCGTTGATGGCCTCATCAACAACCCACTCCTGACCGTCCGGTTCCTCAATGGCATCCGGATCTTTGACTTTCTTTCCCTGACCGTATTTCTCATACATCATGGCTGCGACAGCGGTGAAACCTGCATTGTAGTCGTCTGCCACCTCGTTGGTCTGGTAGTTGTCACGTGTATCAATGTAAGTGCTCTCATCCGAAGAGCTGGGTCCTCCGACGACGGCTCCCACCAGCACGTGTCTGTTGTGCTCCGGAATATCCGAGAATTTATTTCTCCAGCAGCCGTGAGCTGTTCTGTGGTGTACGTCGCGGGGTGAAGTCTCATCATAGCCAACCTGGTAGCTTCTTCCACCGCTTCCCAGTGCAAAGTTGATCTGAGACTCTGCAAACTTCTCACCCTTGGCCGCTCTTGTGGCGTCTGCCTTCGGCAGCTGTCCGTAGAGCATCATGGTAAATGCCTCGTTGCAGGCATAGCGAATGGATCCCCAGGTATCGCAGACTACAAGACCGTTGGGTGTTGTCTGCAGGGTCTTGTTTGCTGTTTTCTCACCCAGCCAGTAATCCATGTTGTTTTCCAGAACCTCATAGTACTGTTTCTCGCCGGTGAATTTTGCAAGCCAGTACTCAGCACCCAGATGTACGTCATCCCAGCCCAGAGGCCAGTTGTACGCGATGGGACCGCTGTTTCCCTGGAACTCATAGCCGAAATGAGTCGCTGCTTCTTTTGCCTTGTCGAGGTACTCCTCCTCGCCGGTGGCATTGTAAAGCCAGCAGGCAGAGAGCGCAAGCTCATCCCAGAAGCCGCTCCATGAGTTGTAGAATCCGTTTGCTGCTGTGTAGCCTTTGTCACTCTTTGCCTTCCATGCCATGTCGAACAGTGTTCTCGCATGCTCAAGATAGGTGGCAGCCAGCTTCGGATCAGACTTTTCGAATGCCATGGAAGCCGCAGCCAGTGATGCGGAGGTCTCCGCCTCAACCGCGGAACCGCCGCCTGCAGACGTGTCGTCCACCTTATAGCACTCACGATCCGGCATTCTTGTCTCGATAGTCTCGACAGCAGCCCAGTAGTTGTGATCCAGTCCACCGTCTCCGCACTGATACCAGTAGGTCTTGGAATCCGGATTACATTTTACAAAGTAGTCATTGACCCACTTCAAGTCATGAAGCATCCACTTCTCCTGACCGGAAGTCTCATAAGCCTTCGGATTGTTCAGATAGGACCATGCCAGCATCATACCTGTGTATGCCGCCGGAAGGTTGAACTTCACGTTATCTCCCGCATCGTTCCATCCACCGGAAAGGTCAATGCCGTAAGGCTGTCCGTCAGTTACACAGGCGTCATCACGCCAGTTACATCTGGATTTTGTCTCCTCACTGAGTTTTCCGGACTCCTGCAGCTGATAGAAAAGCAGTGACTTCGCCAGAGCATCACCGTAATCATAGCTGCTGTTTTTTGCCGCCTCCGCAGAAGCCGGCATCATGCTCACCCCGGAAAATGCCATAGTCAGAGACAATCCGCACATCAGGATTTTTCTGGCCAGGCCGTTTTTCTTGATATGTAACATATCCACCTCCATTGTTTTTTGTCCCCTTCGGGGAACCCCCTTACTTGTATAGCGGTTCTTAAATAACTCTACTTATGCTAGCCCGCTATACTAGTTCCATCCCGCAGTCTTCCGTATTATTTTTCCTCAATCCTGCCACCGCGGGACATTAAAGCTATGGTAACATCCGGAAGAATTGTTTTATATTACGATCTTCTGATTACGTATAAAAATATTCTCCGATCTGTCCCAAATAATTTGCTTTGAATTTGTGCAATATTCCCATCCAAACAAGTTGTTTAGCAATCCAAAGCCAAAATCTGCAACAATTTACATTTTTCTCACAATATTATTATAATATTCTGTCAATTTATTGTCCAGTTTTTGCCGAATACGTTTTCGATATTTTGTATTATATGGAATACTGAGCGTTGTGCTATAGGGCGTTCGGAGCAATTTCCTATACCATAAAAAAGCAGGGGAAGCGTTTCGCCTCCCCCGTTCTCATCTGTTTTATTCCATTTTCAAAAACTCGCTGCTGATATTCTTCTCCAGAACACCGCGGATGTACTCCAGCGTAAAACGCTCCTTCGATCCGCTCTCTGCCAGGAGCGTATTCATACCATTGGCCGATGCCTGCTGTTCCGTATATCCCGAAAGCAGACAGACTTTCGCGTTGGTACCACCCTCGCCGTAATCTGTCACAATGGGTACAAGTTTCGGCTCCTTCACTTCGACGACAGTCTCCTCGCCCTCTCCCGTAAAGGACAGGGTGCAATCTAAAGCGACACCGATGATTTCATCCGGCTGCTCCTGTGTAGAGACAAAGTTTCCCAGAGAATACACGCAGAAGACTCTTCTTCCGTCCGCCGTATCAATCCAGGCTCCGTCCTGAACAACATGCGGGTGATCGCCGATAATAAGATCGGCGCCCCAGCCGGCCAGATCCCGGGCCAGCTTTTTCTGACTCTCATTGATCTGATGAGTATCTTCCTCTCCCCAATGACAGGCCACAACCACAGCGTCCGCCTCTTCTTTTGCCTTTTGTATCTGGGCACGGATCAAATCTGTCTCGTAGGTATAGATAATTCGGGCCGACGCGTCCTGAGGCGTGCCATAGATATCTCCGGCCTCATCCATATTTGACATCTCGGTGTAGGAGAGAAACGCCACCTTCCTGCCGTTTTCACAGGTGTACACCGGAATCTCACCGGCATACACATCCGGCTGTGCATGAAGACCTTTTTGTTCATAAGAACCTGTCAGACCCGAGAGCGATCCCGTTCCGTCTTTCGTTTTCCAGAGTCCTGTCGTGAGGACATTCTTCTCTCCGGTCGTGAAAGAAGTCCAGTAAGACAGCGATGCCTCCACACCTTCCAATCCCAGATCGTTGGTGTGATTGTTGCTCAGACTGAAGATATTGAGCCCCGCCTCCTTCAGATCCTGTCCATTCTTTCCCGGTGTGGAAAACGTCGGATATCCGGCAGGTTCAATTCTATCATTGATCACCGTCTCCACATCCACCCAGTTCAGCTCATGAGCTCCGAAGAACGCTTTCATATCTGCGTAGACATAGGAGAAATCATAACTCCCGTTTCCTCGCTCCAACGCCTGATCCAGAATCCTCTGGGAAACCAGATTGTCACCCACCGCAGACAGAGTCACCCGGTCTGCTTTCGGAGCTGTTGACTTTTTGTTCCCTATGACATCTTGAAGGGAAGCACTTCCGGTTCCGGAAGCATCTCTCTTGTCACTGCCGCCTGTCACAGTAAAGGAGTCCGCATTTGTTTCTCCGGAGGCGGCGGTGTGTTTCCTCCCGGTTCCGATATAGACGATCAGAAGCACCGTCAGAATAATTGCCACGATCACCAGAAAAACAGTGAAGATCAGGCGTTTTACAAAGTTTTCATGTTGCTCTTCCCGCTGACGACGCAACCGTTGCTTCTTTCTCCTGATCTCAGCCTCTCGCCGGATCAGTTCCTCCTCCTGCTCCATCTCCCGGAGTTCTTCCTGAAGATCCACTTCCTCAATGGCAGAGAGCCTCCTTGGCTGACTCGTCCTTTTTGACGCGGTATCCCTCGTCCTGTTTCTATCCGTCATCCATCCTTCTCCTGTCAGTTATTTCGGATCCCCCATACCCTGCAGGTTTCCTTCGTCATTTTCCCATATCAATTATACCTTACAAATCATTATTCCGGCATTTTTCTTAATCCTGTCCGTAAAAGGGCTTCCTATCTCCACTGTGGCTGAGGCAGGTAATTCCTTGCCGGCGTTTTCTTAAAGTCTCTGCACATCAACCAGGCGATCAGGACATCCACACAGTACCAGCAATTGGTCATCAGATACACGACCATCCGAAACGTGGAGATTTTTCCACAGGTTCTCAATTCCACTGCGCAAAATTCCGATGGAATCATAGTCGATGCGAAAATAGCGGCATCCACAGCCAGAAGGATGGGAAGGAAGAAAATACCAATTCCCATCAGCGCCATGAGAAGTGCAAAGATCATGGATGCCAACACAAAATATATGATGTAAAACGGAATCTGTATCATCTTCACACGTTTGTTTACAAGTGCCAGCTTCTGCTTGTCTTCAGACAACACCGAAACCACAATGCTCACCAGAATCTGCAAGAGGATCCCGATCCCGCAGGCGCAGTACACCAGGCCACCAATCTCCTTTCCGAGTTGAGGAATCTTACTCAGCATCAGAGTTGATACCAGATACAGATAAGGCAGCACCGCATTCGCGTACAAGATATTTTCCACAACAAAACCCCCAAATTACAATTACATTCATTACTCTTGTGCCAACGCACTGTCTCTATCATATTCCACAGGATCTGTTTTTTCAAGAAACAAAAAAGACATCCCATCCCGGATGCGAGCATCCGGACGGAATGTCTTTTTGTAAACAACTCGAAGTTGCGCTTATTATCGTTTGCTGAACTGCGGAGCGCGACGAGCTTTCTTGAGACCGTATTTCTTACGCTCTTTCATACGAGGATCACGTGTAAGGTATCCCTCAGCCTTAAGAGCCGGTCTGTTCTCAGCATCTGCCTGAAGAAGGGCACGAGCGATACCGTGACGGATCGCACCAGCCTGTCCTGCAAGACCGCCGCCGTGAACGTTAACGAGAACGTCGAACTTTTCTGTATTCTCAGTTGCTGTGAGAGGCTGACGAATGATTGTCTTCAGAGTCTCAAGACCGAAGTAATCATCAATGTCTCTCTTGTTTACAGTGATTTTGCCTGTACCAGCTACAAGATATACTCTAGCAACAGATTTTTTTCTTCTGCCTGTTCCATAAAATTTATTAGCCATTGTATTCTACCCCTCCTTAGAATGTAAGTACTTCCGGCTTCTGAGCAGCATGAGGATGCTCAGCACCAGCGTACACGTGAAGCTTTGTCAGCATTTTTCTTCCAAGAGGTCCGCTGGGAAGCATTCCCTTAACTGCGAACTCAATAGCTCTCTCCGGATGTTTCTCAAGAAGCTCTTTGAGAGTTGTCTCTTTCAGGCTTCCTACGTAATCAGAATGTCTGTAGTAGATCTTCTGATCAAGTTTCTTACCGGTAACTTTGATCTTCTCAGCGTTGATTACAACTACGTAATCACCTGTGTCAACGTTCGGTGTGAACTCCGGTTTATTTTTTCCTCTGAGAACTTTAGCGATCTCAGATGCCACGCGTCCAAGTACAAGACCGGAAGCGTCTACGATATACCATTTCTTCTCTAACTTATCCGGATTAGGCATATATGTCTTCATGGTAATAACCTCCTGATGAATGTCATACAGATGAAGCATCTGTATACTTCGTAATGTGATTAGAACTACTTGATACAGCGCCACTGTCCGGATGGCCTCTGCATCGAACATCCAGCCTGGGGCTTCAGGCGTTGCGGGATGCCCTGTTGTTTTCGCGGCTTCGCAACTCTCTCAGGTTTGGGAGACCTTCAAGACCCACTGAGTCCGCGTCACACCTAACCATTTTATTATATGGGTTTTATGGTGTCAAGTATAAAAAATGATTAGGTTCCCACTCCGGGTACCGGATCTCCACCAGCGTGAGTCCCTGGGGCGGCGCCGTGGGACCGGCCGCGTCTCTGGATCTGGCATCCATAATCTTCTTCATATCCTCCGGTTCGAGCTTTCCACGACCGATCTCAATCAGGGTGCCGGTGAGAATTCGTACCATGTTGTACAGAAAACCGTTCCCGGTAATCCGGAAAGTGATCAGATCCTCGTTGCCATCCGAGGCATTCCCCCTTGTGACGGAAGCACTGTAGATCGTCCGGACCGTCTCCTTGTCCGGATTTGTCTCCCCGGAAGCCTGAAAGCTCCGGAAGTCATGGGTTCCCTCCAGATATCCGGCCGCTGTCTGCATCCGGTCCGCATCCAGAGAAAAATAATTGAACAGCGTGTTCAGTCTCCTGGTGGGATCCGGCATTCTGCGGTTCAGAATCCTGTATTCATAGGTTTTTACCGTATCCGTGTACCGGGGATGAAAATCCGGCGATACCTCTCTGGAGAGCTGTACCTTGATATCATCCGGCAGTCTGGGATTCAAGGCGTAGGAATACTTGTCCCCGGGCATCCGCGCCTTCGTATCGAAAACCACGACATTGCCCCTGGCATGAACTCCGGCATCGGTACGACTGGCGCCTATGGTGCGGATCTCTTCACCTGTCAGCTCCGAAACCGCCCGGTTCACCAGTTCCTGAACCGTCACGCCGTTGGGCTGCACCTGAAATCCACAATAGTTCGTTCCGTCGTATGCAATTATCAACATAATCCGTTTCATAATGTTCACCAGTGCATGACGATTCGAAGTACGATGGCTGCCGTCAGATAAACCAGAAGCACAAGATACGTCAGATAATCTCTCTTCTCATACCGAAGGGGTTTCATCTGTGTACGTCCCTCTCCGCCGTGATAACAGCGCGCCTCCATGGCCATGGCCAGATCATTCGCTCTCCGGAAGGCGGATACAAAGAGGGGCACCAGAAGCGGGATCATCGCCCGGACTCTCCGGAAAACGCCGCCTGTCTCAAAGTCCGCGCCTCTGGCCTGCTGTGCCTTCATGATTTTGTCTGTTTCCTCCAGAAGAATCGGTATGAAGCGAAGAGCAATGGACATCATCATGGAAAGTTCATGAACAGGCATATGAATAACCTTCAGTGGAGAGAAAAGGGATTCCATGGCGTCCGTGAGTTTGTTCGGCGTCGTCGTCAGCGTCATGATCGAACAACCGATGATCAGATAAACCAGGCGTACCGCCATCTTTACAGCGATGCGGATTCCCTCCTCACTGACATGCAGAAATTTCCACTGCCACACATAGGTTCCCGGTGTAAACAGAATATTCAGTGCCATTGTAAAGATCAGCAGCATCCAGATCGCCTTCAGTCCCTTGACCATAAAGGAAAAAGGAACCTTGGACAGCAGAATCGCCGAAACCAGAAACACCGTTCCCAGGACATAACCCCAGGTGTGAAAAATAAACAGTGACGCGATGTAAAAAATCGTGCCCACGAACTTCACCCTGGGATCCAGCCTGTGAATCAGCGAATCCGCCGGATAATACTGGCCAATCGTAATATCTCGTATCATTTCTCTACCTCTGTCTGCTCTCCGGTCCTGCTGCCTTTGTCTGCAGATCCCGGATGGGCATCCCCCTGCTTTACAGGCACATATTTTCCTTCCAGCGCCGCAAGAATTGTCCTCTCAGCTTCTTCCATAGTGGTCGCCTGCGCATCCACGGCAAGACCGTTTTCCTCCAGCGCATGCATGATATAAGTCATCTGGGGCGCAGCGAGTCCGATCTTTTCCAGTTCTCTGTAATGTGAAAAAACTTCTCTGGGCGTGGCATCGTATTCCTTGCGTCCGTGATTCATAACAATCAGCCGTTCCACGTAGGTGGCCACATCCTCCATACTGTGGGAGACAAGGATGACCGTAATCCCCCTCTTCTTCTGGAGTTCTCTCACCTGCCCGAGAATCTCATCTCTTCCCGCCGGATCAAGACCGGCTGTCGGCTCATCCAGAACCAGAACATCCGGGTTCATGGCAAGGACTCCTGCAATGGCCACTCTCCTCTTCTGTCCTCCGGAGAGATCAAAAGGGGACTTGCGGTAGAAGTTCTCCGGAACCCCTACCTGCTCCAGAGCCTCCCTTGCCCGCTGCTCCTGCTCCGCCGGCGAAAGTCCCTGGTTTTTCGGTCCGAACATAACATCCGTGAGTACATCTGTTTCAAAAAGCTGATATTCCGGGTACTGAAACACCAGTCCCACGTGGAAGCGCAGCTGTCGTCTGTCATATTTTTCAGCCCATACATCTTCCCCGTTAAAATACACCGTTCCCTTCGTCGGCTGCATCAATGCGTTAAAATGCTGAATCAGTGTGGATTTTCCCGAGCCGGTATGCCCGATCACTCCTACGAACTGTCCCTGGGGAATTTCCAGTGAGACGTCGTCGAGAGCGTGCATCTCATAGGCGGTTCCGGGGCTGTATGTATATGTGACATGTTCCAACTTGATTGACATGTTTCTCTGTTGCGCCTCCCTTAATCCTCATCGTCTATCTGCGGTGTGCGCACCGTTTTTCCTTCATTCACCCGGACAAGGGCGTCGACAAGTTCCTCGATGGTCAGTATCCCCTCCGGAATCGGAACGCCATCCATGCGCAGCCTGTGTCCAAGCAGTGTGACATGGGGTACATCCAGACGAAGATCGTGAAGTTCCTCCACGCGGGAAAAGATCTCCCTCGGAACTCCTTCCATGACCAGTCGCCCCTTGTCCATAACAAATACCTTGTCTGCGCGGATAACCTCTTCCATATAGTGTGTAATCAGGATAACCGTCACGCCTTCCCTGCGGTTAAGTTCACTCACCGCATCAATCACTTCTCTGCGGCCGTTGGGATCAAGCATGGCCGTGGGCTCATCGAGAATGATACACTTGGGCTTCATAGCCATCACGCCTGCAATGGCGATCCTCTGTTTCTGTCCGCCGGAGAGCTTGTTGGGCGAATGTTTGCGGTAGGCAATCATCCCCGTCTTCTCCAGACATTCATCCACACGTCTCCAGATCTCATCCGTCGGAACGCCGAGATTTTCCGGGCCGAAACCTACATCTTCCTCCACGACAGAGGCCACGATCTGGTTGTCCGGATTCTGAAAGACCATGCCGGCTTTCTGCCGGATATTCCAGATATCTGTGTCCTCCCTTGTATCCATCTGATCCACCCACATCGTTCCGTCCGTGGGAACGAGCAGCGCGTTCATGTGCTTTGCAAGGGTAGACTTTCCGCTTCCGTTGTGTCCGAGAATGGCGATGAACTGGCCGGTGTGAATCTTCAGACTCACATCCTGAATCGCATGGGTAACCTCCGGCTGCTCACCGTCTTCGCTGTATTCCAGATAATCGTAATCGAGTTTATCTGCCTTGATAATGCTCATCAGACGTTCAGACACTCCTTTTCAATAAATTCCCAGATTTCTTCTCTCCCGGCCTTCGTCACGGAACTGTAGGGGAAGAGCTTTGCGCCCTTCTCCATCCCCAGTGTGTCCCGAAGAAGTTTCAGCTGTTTCTGCACCTGACTTCTCTTGATCTTGTCCAGTTTTGTCGCAATGACAATCGGTGTATATCCGTTGTCGAGAACCCAGTCATACATCTGTTTATCATTCGCGTTGGGAGCATGCCGAATATCCAGAAGAAGAAAGACCGCTTTCAGGTTTGTTGCCGTCTTCAGATACCGCTCAATCATCCTTCCCCAGGACTGACGCACATTGACAGAAGCCGTCGTATATCCGTATCCGGGAAGATCCACCAGATAGAACTCCTCATTGATATGGTAAAAATTAATCGTCTGCGTCTTTCCCGGCTGGGAACTTGTCCTAGCCAGTGACTTTCTGTTCATCAGTCCGTTGATCAGGGAAGATTTTCCCACGTTCGATTTGCCGGCAAAGGCGATCTCCGCCTGCCCGGTGTCCGGAAGTTTACTGGTAACGCCACACACAATATCGAGGGCGGCACTTTTAATCTGCATACTATTCTCCTATCAGTTTTTCCGCAGAGCCTCTGAAAGGACATCTGTCATCGTCTTCATATATTTCACCGTCAGTCCTCCGGTGATCTCCTCGTCCATCTCTTCCACATCCGGCCGGTTCTCCTCAGGGACAAGAACCTCCATGATGCCGGCCTTCTTCGCCGCGAGAAGCTTCTCCTTGAGTCCGCCGATGGGCAGGACTCTTCCACGGAGGGTGATCTCTCCGGTCATGGCTACATCGGAGCGAACCGGAATTCCGGTGATAGCGGAGATCATGGCTGTGGCCATGGTAATACCCGCAGAAGGTCCGTCCTTGGGAACCGCACCCTCCGGAATATGAATGTGAATATCATGGTTGCTGAAAAAATCATCCGCAATCTTATAATCACCTGCCACGGAGCGGATAAAACTGATACCCGTCTGGGCGGATTCCTTCATGACATCTCCAAGCTGACCGGTGAGAAGGAATTCTCCTTTGCCGGGCATGACATTCACCTCGATCTCCAGAGTATCACCTCCGACACTGGTCCATGCAAGCCCGCGGACTATACCGATCTCCGGCTCGTCATTCGCCTTGTTTACCTTGTATTTTCCTCTTCCGAGGAAATCCGTAAGGTTATCTTTTGTGACATCGATCTTCTTCTCATTCTTTTCAAGGATCTTGAGCGCAGTCTTCCGGCAGATGTGACCGAGCTGTCTCTCCAGGGAACGCACGCCCGCTTCCCTGGTGTAGCTTCCGATAATCTCATGAAGTGCCTCATCGTCAATGGTCAGCTGTGTCTTCTTCAGTCCGTTGGATCGAAGCTGCTTGGGCATCAGATGCTCTCTGGCAATATGGATCTTCTCATTCTCCGTATAGCTGTTGATCTCAATCAGTTCCATTCTGTCCAGTAGCGGTTTCGGAATGGTCTGTATATCATTGGCCGTAGCGATAAAGAGTACATCCGAGAGATCCAGCGGAACCTCCACGTAATGATCCCTGAAATGGCTGTTCTCCTCCGGATCCAGAACCTCCAGAAGAGCGGAGGAAATATCTCCCTTGTAATCGCTGCTGGTCTTATCGATCTCATCCAGAAGCATCAGCGGATTTCTGACGCCGGCCTGATGCAGACCCTGGGCGATTCGCCCCGGCATCGCGCCGATGTAGGTTCTTCTGTGTCCGCGGATCTCTGCCTCATCACGCACACCACCCAGACTGATTCTTACAAAGGTCTTATTGAGGGCTTTTGCGATGGATTTCGAAATAGAAGTTTTTCCTGTTCCGGGCGGTCCCACCAGACATACAATGGGCGCCTCTCCTTTTTTCGTCGCAAGTCTGACGGCAAGGTATTCCAGGATTCTCTCCTTGACCTTTTCCAGACCGTAATGATCCTCTTCAAGCGCAGCCCTTGCTTTCTTGAGATCCTTGTTGTCCTTGGACATCTTGTTCCACGGCAGGCCTAGAAGGGTCTCGATATAGCCGCGGATCACGCCGCTCTCGGAGGGATTGCTGATGATGTTGCGGAAACGACGGATTTCCTCATAGAGAGTATCCTTGACTTCTTTCGGTGCCTTCAGCGCGTCGGTCTGATCCCGGAATTTCTGAATCTCCGATTCCACACTGTCCTCACCGAGCTCCTCCCGGATTTCCCGGAGCTGTTCTCTTAAGATATAGTCTTTCTGATTCTTGTCAATCCGCTCCTTGACTTTCGCCTGTAGCTCAGACCGGATCTTCTGTATCTCGGCTTCGTTTGCAAGCATACCGCAGAGCACATCATAACGGTCGCTGAGATCAACTGCGGTGAGGAGCCTCTGCTGACGCCTGTAGTCCAGCGGCAGATTAATACAGATCTGATCCACAAGTTTTTCAAGACTGCTGATTTCCAGAATCTGGACTACCAGCTCATTGCTTACCTTTGATCCGGTCATGGCATAGGCAGAAAAAATCTCCTTCAGCTCCCGGAGCATTGCTTCCTGATGAATCTCATCCGGCACATCCTGCGGGATGGAAAAAGTTCCCACTTCCGACCGGATGTACTCCCCGGAATTGTCAAAATCCAGCAGTTCCGCTCTCTCCAGTCCCTCTGCCAGAACCCGGATGCGTCCCTGTCTGAGCCGCACCACCTGCTTAATCCTGGCGATCGTTCCGATCTTGTAGAGATCATCCATCGTCGGTTCCAGAACCTTGACATCGCGCTGTGTCACAAGAAAGACAATCTCGTCATGAAGCATAGCCGTTTCCACGGCACGCATGGATTTTTCTCTGCTTATATCGAAATGGCGAACCATATCCGGAAGAACGGCAACCCCTCGAAGCGGGATTGTCGGCAGTACTCGTACAACAGGTTCCATACTCTCTCTCATCTTTTCGTCCTCATTTTAATTCCTGTGCAGGGTTGCCACCAAATACAACGGAGCGTTTTGTCTCATAGGGAATGCGGAGCAATTTCCTATACCAAGACAAAATATACCTTCGCGGCACTTGCGATAACCGCGGGGCCCGAAGGTATACGTTTCTGTCAGGCAGTTTCTGTGTTTCTCTTTCTGCCCTTTTTAGTTTTCATGTTGCGTCTCGGCACCGGTCTCGGTTCACCGTGAACAAGTGTCGGTTTTCCCGTTCCGTCTACCGCATCTTTCGTGATATCGCACTCGATGATTGTATCATCGGAAGGTGTCTCATACATAACATCCATCATCGTGCTCTCCATGATGGCACGAAGACCGCGGGCTCCCGTCTTTCGACGAACGGCCTCGGCCGCCATAGCCCGAAGCGCATCATCCTCGAATTTCAGTTCTACACCATCGATTTCAAAGAGCTTCTGATACTGCTTAACCAGAGAATTCTTCGGCTCCTTGAGAATGCTGACAAGTGCATCCTCGTCCAGTCCGTCCAGAGTAACAACCACCGGTACACGTCCCACAAACTCGGGAATCAGACCGAATTTGACCAGATCCTCCGGCATAACTTCACGAAGTACTTCTCCGATATCCGTATTCTTATGAATGCCGAGATCCGCCTCAAATCCGAGACTCTTGGTATCTTTTCTGGACTCAATGATTCTCTCCAGTCCCTCAAAGGCACCGCCGCAGATAAAGAGAATATTGGAGGTATCTACCTGAATAAACTCCTGGTGCGGATGCTTTCTTCCTCCCTGAGGAGGAACATTGGACACCGTACCCTCGACAATTTTCAGAAGTGCCTGCTGCACACCTTCGCCGGATACATCCCTTGTGATCGACGGGTTCTCCGACTTCCTGGTGATCTTGTCGATCTCATCGATATAGATAATTCCATGCTCTGCCCGTTCCACGTCGTAGTCAGCGGCCTGAATCAATTTCAAAAGAATATTTTCAACATCCTCACCTACATAACCAGCCTCTGTAAGTGTCGTCGCATCCGCAATAGCAAACGGCACATTCAGCAGTTTCGCCAGCGTCTGGGCAAGCAGTGTCTTTCCGGATCCCGTAGGGCCGAGCATCAGGATATTGCTCTTCTGGAGTTCCACATCCGAAGATTTAGCCGACAGGATTCGCTTGTAATGATTATAAACCGCAACAGCCAGTACGCGCTTCGCAGCTTCCTGCCCAATAACATACTCATCGAGAAATTTTTTGATCTCAACAGGCTTGAGCAGATTGATTTCCGTACCTGCCATAGGAGAAGGAGCCAGTTCCTCGTCTACGATCTCCGAACAGATGGCGATACACTCGTCACAGATATACGCCCCATTGGGGCCTGCAATCATCTTGCGTACCTGATCCTCGGACTTTCCGCAAAATGAACACCTGACTTTTATCTCATTCCCTTTTCCAGCCAATAGGATTCCTCACTTTCACTTATCTGATTCTGTCCATAATATGCATAAAAAGGGCATTCCAGAGAAGCCCCTTTCCAAGTCACTTCTCTGAATACCCTCTATAATTTCATTACCGGTTTGTGATTACACTATCGATGATTCCGTATGCTTTTGCCTCTTCGGCAGTCAGGTAATTATCGAGCTCGGTATCAGCCTTCACTTTCTCATAGGTCTGACCTGTATTCTCTGCAAGAATTGTGTTCATGCGCTTCTTGATTTTGAGAATCTGCTCGGCAACGATCTCAATATCGGATGCCTTGCCCTGTGCTCCACCGGAGGGCTGATGAATCATAATCTCAGCATTCGGAAGTGCCAGTCTCTTACCTTTGGTTCCGCCGGCAAGCAGGAAAGCTCCCATACTTGCAGCCAGTCCGAGACAGATTGTGGACACATCGCATTTGATATACTGCATGGTATCATAAATTGCCATACCTGCAGTTACAGAACCACCCGGGCTGTTGATATACAGATGGATATCCTTGCTCGGATCCTCGGACTCGAGGAACAGAAGCTGTGCCACGACGAGGTTTGCAGATACATCATTTACTTCTTCTCCAAGAAAAATGATACGGTCCTTCAGCAGACGGGAATAAATGTCATATGATCTTTCTCCGCGTCCTGTCTGCTCGATGACATATGGAATTAACGGCATGGATTATTCCTCTTCTTTCTTCTCCTCAGCCTGAGCCTCAACCTCAACTGCGTTGTCGGCGATCAGGTCTGCTGCTTTCTGAAGTGCAAGATCTTTCTTGATGATTTCTTTCTGCTCGTCGCCAATCATCTTCTCAATGTCCTCAAGCTTCATGTTGTAAGCTTTAGCCATTGTCTCCATCTCACCCTTCACATCGTCATCAGTTACAGTGATATTCTCAACTTCTGCGATCTTCTCAAGTACAAGCTCGTTTCTGATCTGAAGCTCTGCCTGCGGTTTTACCTGTGCGCGCATAGCGTTCATATCAGATCCTGTGTACTGCATGTACTGATCCAGGGACATTCCCTGAGACTGAAGTCTTCTTGCGAAGTTCTCCACCATATCATCACAGCGTGTGTCCATCATAGCCTGCGGAATCTCGATCGTTGCGTTTGCAGCAGCCTTTGTCAGACCGTTATCTCTCTTTGCCTGCTTTGCAGCGCGATCCTTCTCCTCCTGAAGCTGCTTCTTCAGGTCAGCTTTGAACTCATCCAGTGTATCGAACTCGGATACGTCACCGGCGAACTCATCGTCAAGCTCCGGAAGCTCTGTAGCTGTGATCTTGTGTACGGTACATGTGAATACAGCTTCTTTTCCCTTGAGCTCCTCTGCGTGGTAGTCCTCCGGGAAAGTTACTGTGATATCCTTTGTCTCACCGGTCTTGACGCCCACAAGCTGAGCCTCGAATCCCGGGATAAAGCTGTTGGAACCAAGCTTAAGTGTCTGATTGGAAGCTGTGCCTCCGTCGAAAGCAACACCGTCGATCTTGCCCTCGAAGTCAAGTGTCAGTGTATCGCCATCCTGTGCTGCATCCTCTGCCTCACGGGTGATCTCACGGCTGTTCTTTCTCTGCTCCTGCTCAAGACGTTTCTGTACATCCTCGTCAGTCACAGTTGTGTCTGTCTTCGGTACCTCTACGCCCTTGTAGTCACCCAGAGTAACTTCCGGCTTTGTGGCAACCTCTGCAGTAAAGATGAATGCCTTTCCCTTCTCAATCTGAACGACATCGATGGCCGGACGGGAAACGATATCAAGTCCGCTCTCCTTCTCAGCATCTACATATGCCTTCGGGATCAGTGCATTTGCAGCGTCATCATAGAAAACAGCCGGGCCATACATCTTCTCAACCATTGCTCTCGGAACTTTACCTTTACGGAAGCCCGGAATGCTGATGTTTTTCTTCTGTTTCTGATATGCATTCTGAAGTTCTTTCTCAAACTCCTCTGCAGATACTTCGATGGTGAGCTTAGCCATGCTATTCTCAAGATTTTCAACTTTGACGCTCATCTGTGTCAATTCCTCCTTGATATGTAAAAACTTCTTTTAATATATCTGATTATTCTCAGTTTCAGGGCCTTTACAGCCATTAAGAGAGTATATCATAAACATTTCCAAAACGCAACATCACTTCAATTCCAGCTCTTCCAGAGAATTCTCACCCACAACGATATACTTCTGGTCTCCCATGGAAAAAATATCCTGTACACTTCCCATGTAGGAACCGTCGAATCTTTTTTTCCCGGAGGTCGTCATCATGTGGAAAGATGCTCCGTTATAGAAGCTGATTTCATCTCCGACGATTTCCGCGTTCTGAAAATCGAAATCGAGATCCTCGTCACATTTTACTTCACCGGTCGACCGATACAGGTTGATATGATATCCTGCCCCCTGACTGTTCCCGGTAACAATGCCGAAATAACTGTCATCGCTGAGCACACAGCGAACCTCGGCTTTGATCTCACCGCTCTTCAGCTCTTTCATCCTGCTGGTTCCCGCAAAGAGTTTCCAGCAGTTGTCGCCGAAAGCCACACAGGTCGTATCGTTGAGATAGTCAATCTGCGGAATGATCACGCCCTGATACTCATAAGAGCCGATGCAATTATCTCTCTCATTGCTTCCTGCGCTTCCGAAATTATAGAAGGCAACAAGACTTTTCTGTCCGTCACTCTCATAAGAGAGATAGGCCACAGCAATGGTCTGACCGTTAGGTGAAATCGCGAAGTCCAGCGGATACCCCGGATTGTCCATGGATGCCTTGATGGTGGCAATGGTTCGTCCGTCCGGCTTGTAGTACTCAATGTAGGTATTCTCCCCGTTCTCCATGAGTGCCGCCACCGAGCCATTCGCAGTACTCTTTGCGCGGATAACCGGATAACTTGTGTCAAAGGCATTCTTTTTCCCCTTTTCACCGCACACGACAACCGATGTACCGTTCTTGTCATAGATCAGGATGCCGGTGCCCAGCACTTCTGCTTCCGGTGCTTTCATCGTATAATCCGCATCCCAGATAACTTCACCGCTGATCTTCGTAAGGGTTGCCCCATCCACGCCGTATCGGAGGATATTCTCTCCGACTTTGCAATAACCTGCAGACAGCGTGTCCTCCTGTTTCCTTGTGGCCAGCACATGATAGCCCTCAAATTCCCTGTACATAAAACGATAGACTATGCCGACAAGACAGCCGCATAGCAAAAGAAGAACGAACAAAATGCCGGCCCTCTTCCACTGTTTTGCGGATAGTTTCGGAACAAAGACTTTCGGAATATAGATCGCCATGTCTTCATGTTCAGACGCGGCCGGTTCCTCTACCCAGCTGTCATCGCCCCATTCCTCATCGTCCCAGTCTTCCTCGTCCTCTTCCAAATCGTCCGCGGAAATCTTCTTCGGTTTTTTGGAAGCACGCAGGAGTTTCTTCAGCAAGCCACTTTTCCTCTTCCTCTTTTTTCTGTCATCCAGAGTGGCCTCCCGCTCGGCCTCCTCCATCATCTGCGAGATCTGCCCGGACGCCAGAACAGACAGTTCCGATTCATTCTTTTCTTCCGCCTGATCAACGGGAACCTTCCCAGCTTCGGGAGCCGGGGACTGCACCGTCTTTTCTTCCGGGCGTACCTCGATCTTCTCCTCGGCACGTTTGACCGCGCTGAGAGCAGCTTCCGCCGCCAGAGAAACCTCATCCTCAAACATATTGCCAGAAAATCCCCGGTAGTCCGAAAAGGCTTCTTCAAATTCGATTTCCGCCCCGACGTTCTCTGCGTTCTCTTCACCGGTTCCGGTCACAGGAGACACTCTGTCTCCCGTTTTTCTTTCATCCTTCGTCATATCCTGTCCACTCACCGTCCCTCTGCTCCGTGGCCTTTCCAAAAAAGAGCCGCCGCCCGAAACTCTTTCATAAATAAATACTTCCATCTATTTACGCAAGCTTCTCGTGCGACAGCTCCTCAATCATTTTTATAACCAGCTCTTAATCTTCGCGTAAACGCCTTCCCCGTCAAGTCCAAACTCATGGAGAAGCTCGTTTGCAGGGCCGGAGAAACCGAATACATCATTCACACCGATTTTCAGTGTCTTCGTCGGCGCCTTTTCACTGAGCGCATCACACACAGCACTGCCGAGTCCACCGATCACGGAATGCTCCTCGATGGTTACGACTTTACCGGTCTTCTTCGCGGAACTTACGACCAAATCTTCATCCAGCGGTTTGATTGTGTGGATATTGATCACTTCCGCGCTGATGCCGTCCTCTGCAAGTTTGTCCGCAGCTTCCAGAGCAGCGGCAACCATCAGTCCTGTAGCCACAAGTGTGACATCTGTTCCCTCGCGGAGGACAATGCCCTTTCCAATCTCAAACTTGTAATCCGGTCTGTCGTTGATCACCGGAACTGCAAGTCTGCCGGTACGGATATATACCGGACCGTCGATCTCATAGGCAGCCTCAACAGCAGCCTTTGTCTCAATATCATCTGCCGGGCAGATAACTGTCATACCCGGAATCACGCGCATAAGCGCAAGATCCTCGCAACACTGATGTGTCGCTCCATCCTCACCGACAGAGATTCCCGCGTGAGAAGCTCCGATCTTGACATTCAGGTGCGGATAACCAATGGAGTTTCGGATCTGCTCAAAAGCACGTCCTGCAGCGAACATGGCAAAGGATGACGCAAAGGCAACCTTTCCCGTTGCAGCAAAACCGGCAGCGAGACTCATCATGTGACCCTCTGCAATACCGCAGTCGATATGACGATCCGGGAATACTTTTGCAAAAGTGGCAGTCTTTGTAGACTCCGCCAGATCCGCGTCAAGTACAACTACATTGTCATGTTTTTTTCCGAGTTCAACCAGCGCATTTCCGTAACTCTCACGGGTTGCGATCTTCTTTACTTCTGACATAATTCTTCACCCGCTTTCTCAAGTTCTTCCATTGCCTTCGCGTACTCTTCATCGCTCGGAGCCTTGCCGTGCCAGCCTACCTGATTTTCCATGAAGGAAACGCCTTTTCCCTTAACGGTCTTGCAGATGATGACCGTGGGCATTCCCTTGACTGACGCTGCCTCCGTGAAGGCCGCGCGGAGCTGCTCAAAGTCATTGCCGTCTGCCACATTAATCACATGCCAGTTGAAAGCGGCAAATTTTTTATCAAGTGGATATGGAGAGTTTACTTCTGTAATCGGTCCGTCGATCTGCAGGTTGTTGTTGTCAACGATCGCAACAAGGTTGTCCAGTCCGTGGTTGCCCGCAAACATTGCAGCCTCCCATACCTGACCTTCCTCTGTCTCGCCGTCACCGAGCAGTGTAAATGTGCGGTAGCTGTCTCCGTAAATCTTTGCAGACATAGCCATTCCGACAGCTGCGGAAATTCCCTGACCAAGAGATCCTGTGGACATATCTACGCCCGGAACATCCAGCATATTCGGATGTCCCTGCAGCATGGATCCCACATGACGAAGTGTCTTCAGATCCTCCACCGGGAAAAATCCCTTCTCAGCCAGAACCGAATAGAGAGCCGGCGCACAATGTCCTTTTGAGAGGACAAAACGGTCGCGGTCGCTCTTGTCCGGATTCTCCGGGTCGATGTTCTTCATCTCTTCATAGTAGAGATAGATCATAATGTCTGCCGAGGACAGTGATCCGCCCGGGTGGCCGGATTTTGCAGCATGCACTGCTGTCACAATGTCCTTGCGAACAGTGTTCGCAATTTTCTGTAACTCCAGATTCTCCATGATTTCTCCTTATCTTGGATAACATATTTCAAAACAGCCGCCCTGTATAGTGTCTGTAGATACAGATCCGACTGAGATGATCACACATAGTTAATGATCATGCTTAATAGCACAAAGTCCGCAAGCGGACCTCGAATCCCCAAGTATGAGTCAAAAAAATCAGACTGAATAAGCCAGTCTGAATCCGATTATACACAGGGGTACACATAAATTCAATCTTACTTATCACCAAAAACTTTACGGTAATCCTCCCGGAATTTGACAATTCCCGCATCTGTAAGCGGATGATGTAGCATCATTTCCAAAGTTTTATAGGGAATTGTCGCAATATCAGCTCCGGCAAGAGCACATTGCGTGACGTGAATCGGGTTTCTCACCGACGCGGCAATGATCTTTGTATCGATGTCCGCCGCGACGCCAAAAATCTCGCTGATATCCTGCACAATCTCAATACCTGGTGTACTGATATCGTCCAGTCTGCCAAGGAACGGCGACACATAAGAAGCGCCCGCTCTCGCGGCCAGCAGCGCCTGATTCGGTGTAAAAATCAGTGTGCAGTTCGTGCGGATCCCCTCGGCTTCCAGCACATGAATCGCCTTCAGTCCCTCCCGGGTCATCGGTATTTTTACTACAATATTCGGATGAATGGAGGCAAGTTCCCTTCCCTCACGGATCATCCCGTCCGCGTCTTCCGTCGTCGCACTGACTTCTCCGGAAACAGGGCCGTCCACAATCTCCGCAATCTCTTTTAATACAACTGCGTAATCCCGCCCCTCTTTGGCGATCAGTGAGGGGTTGGTTGTTACTCCGCTTATGATTCCCATCTCTGCAGCTTCGCGGATTTCTTCCACGTTCGCTGTATCAATAAAAAATTTCATAATATCCCCTTTCTCAACCTTTTTTAGTGCAATTCCGTCCGCCCCTCCAGCGCCCGCAACAGGGTGACCTCATCAATATACTCGAGATCACCTCCCACCGGCACACCGCTGGCAATCCTTGTCACTTTAATTCCCGTGGGGCGTATCAGTTTGCTGATATACATCGCGGTCGTCTCTCCCTCCAGGCTGGAGTTCGTCGCGATAATAACCTCGTCAACGTCGTCCTGCAGACGCTGCATCAGTTCCTTCAGCCGGATATCATCCGGCCCGATTCCGAGCATCGGCGAAATGGCACCATTGAGCACATGGTACACACCGTCGTATTTCTGTGTTTTTTCATAGGCGGCAAGATCCCTGGAGTTCTCCACCACCATGATTTCTTTGTGGTTTCTGGACGGATTCGCACAGATCGGGCAGATCTCCTGATCCGTCAACGTACCGCAGATCTTACAATACCGGACGTTGGCCTTCGCCTCCGTAATCGAAGAGGCCAGCTCCTTTACATGTTCTTCCGACATGCCGATGATATGAAATGCAAGACGCTGGGCGGTTTTCGGACCGATTCCCGGGAGCCTCCCCATCTGTTCAATCAACCTTCCGATGTGGTCGCTGTAGTACTCCATCAGAGACCGAAACCTCCCAGACTGCCAAGGCCGCCTGTCATTTTGCTCATATTCTCTGCCTGAGCCTCCTCAACCTGTTTGAGAGCCTCATTGGTTGCTGCCACAATCAGATCCTGCAGCATCTCCACGTCATCCGGATCTACTGCTTCCGGATCAATCTTTACTTTCGTAACCTCACGTTTACCGCTGACCGTCACCTCAATGACACCGCCTCCGGCGGAAGCAGTGAACTCTTTCTCCTCCAGTTCCTTCTGCTGTTCCTCCATCTGACGCTGCATGCGCTGTGCCTGCTTCATCAGATTATTCATATTACCGGGCATTCCCTGAAAGCCACCTCTTCTTGCCATTTCAAACTTCCTCCTGTATATACTTTGTTTCTGAATTACATGAGCCAATCACTCATACATATTGTCGTCACCGTCAAATTCTTCAACCGGAATTCCCTGGATTTCACTGGCCAGCAGCTCCTCCAGCGGGATTTCTGTCAGAGATCCCGGTTCCCCGGACGAGGACGTCACAACTTCGATCGCCGCCTCTTTGCCGGTGAGACTGATAATCACATTGCGGAGTTCTTCCATGTGTTGCTCCAGCTTCACCTGTTCCGCCGCAATGGCATTACCGACTTCGACGTAGAGTTTCTGATCCCCTCCGGATCCGTCGTACTTGGGAACCGAAGAATCCAGGCACCCTCTCAGCGGCTGCCCGCACATTCCCACGATTTTTCTCCACATGGAACGAATCTTCACCAGATCCTCCGGTGCCGCTTTCTGTACCTTTACAGGCGCTGCCGCAGTAGTACCCGCTGTTCCCGTACCTGAAGACGACGGCATCCCGGAGACCTGCGGAGCCGACTGCTGCACAAAGGTCCCCTTCTCAAGCTTCTCTTCCAGCTGACGGATTCTGTCAAGGACCCCCGACAGATCCGTATCCATCTGCGGGCGGCAGAGACGGATCAGTGCACTTTCCACCAGAATCTGCTTCTGCGTTGCAAACCTCAGCTGCCCTGAAAGATCTGAGAGAATTCGAATATACCGCATCAGCACTTCGCTGTCTATCATTTTGCTCTCTTCTCTGAGCTGTTCCAGGTTTTCCGTCGATACATCCAGCACATCCTCGAGATCCTCCGAATTCTGTACCAGCATGAGGTTTCGGAGATACCAGATGAAATCCGTGACAAATTGCCCCATCTCCTTGCCTTCCCGGACCATATCCCCGAGAATTCTCACAGAAGATGAAGCATCTCCGCCGATTACACACCGCAGCAGTCTGCTGAAAACATCCGTGTCTACAGTTCCCAGAACCTCCAGTACCTTCTCGTAGGTCAGCTTCTCCCCCAGATAAAAGGCGATGCACTGATCCAGAAGACTAAGGGCGTCTCGCATGGAACCGTCTGCTGTTTTTGCCACATAGCGTACCGCGCGATCCTCCGCTTCCACATTCTCCCTGGTCAGAAGTTCCCTGAGCCTTCCGGCAATGGTGTCGATGGTAATTCTGTGAAAATTGTATCTCTGACACCTGGACAGAATCGTCACCGGAATCTTGTTGATTTCCGTTGTGGCCAGAATAAAAATCACATATTCCGGTGGTTCCTCCAGCGTCTTCAACAGAGCGTTGAACGCTCCCGTGGAAAGCATATGAACCTCATCGATGATATAGACCTTATACTTTCCCTGGGTCGGACGGTATCCGACTTCCTCCCTGATCTCGCGGATATTGTCCACACCGTTGTTGGACGCCGCATCGATTTCGATCACATTGTTGGAAGTGCCCTTTAGAATGCCCCTGCAAGTCTCACATTCATTGCAGGGGCTTCCGTCCTCGAGAGGATGTTCGCAGTTCACAGCTCTGGCAAAAACCTTTGCGATGGTCGTCTTACCTGTTCCGCGGGTACCGCAGAACAGGTAGGCGTGACCGATCCGGTTTGCCCGCAGCTGATTCTTCAGCGTTTTTACTATATGATCCTGACCCTTGACCTCTTCAAAGGTCGTCGGGCGGAATTTTCGATACAGAGCCTGATAGCTCATCTGCATTGCTCCTTACTAATCTCCGAATGAAATGCCCATTCTCTTGGCATCCGCAATTTCCTGACACTCCGGATCCACTCCTTTGAGTTTTCCTGCAACGTCTTCCAGCGGAACCTTCTTAATCTTGCCGTTCACAAGGGCTACCATGTAACCGAAATCCTTCTCCAGAATCAGCTTCGCTGCCTCAGAACCGATGCGTGTAGAAAGAATTCTGTCGTATGGACATGGGCTTCCGCCTCGCTGGGTATGTCCCGGAACAGTGACACGGATCTCAAGCCCTGTTTCCTTCTGAATGTCCTCAGCGATTTTGTAGGAAATAGAAGGATACTTCTCGAGAATCTTTGCCATTTCCTTCTTCATTTCCTTCTTCGGGAGAGCGGCGATCTTCTTCGGAATAGCACCCTCTGCCACAGCGAGGATCGTGAAACCGCTTCCGCGCTCTTTTCTCTTGTTGATTGCGGAAATGATTTTGTCAATATCATATGGAATCTCGGGAATCAGAATAACATCCGCACCGGAGGCAATACCGGCGTAGAGTGTCAGCCAGCCGACCTTATGTCCCATAACCTCTACGATAAACACACGGTTGTGAGAGGACGCCGTAGTGTGGATACAGTCAATGGCTTCCGCCGCAATATTCACAGCGCTGTAGAATCCGAAAGTCATGTCTGTTCCGCTGATGTCATTATCAATGGTCTTCGGCAGATGAATAATATTCAGACCTTCTTCTCTGAGAAGGTTGGCCGTCTTCTGTGTGCCGTTTCCGCCGAGAATAACAAGGCAGTCCAGACGGAGCTTATAATAGTTCTGTTTCATCGCATCGACCTTATCTAGACCATTCTCGTCCGGTGTGCGCATGAGTTTAAACGGCTGACGGGATGTTCCGAGAATCGTACCTCCACGGGTCAAAATACCGGAAAAATCCTGCGAAGTCAGCATTCTGTAATCTCCGTAAATGAGGCCCTTGTAACCATTCATGAAGCCATAGACTTCAAGCTGGTCGACATTGTTTGCGAGTCCCTTGACAACACCGCGCATTGTCGCATTCAGTGCCTGGCAGTCTCCGCCACTGGTCAGTAAACCGATTCTTACCATAAATCCGCCTTCCTTTCTGTTTCAGATTCTGTTTTTCGTGTTCTCTGTTCGTTCTTTATAAAAGGTCAAAATACACGACCATACTCAATAATTATAAGCCAAAGCAGGGGCAGGTACAAGAAGAGTTGACTTTTTTCCTTGAAAACGATATACTTTTTATTACCGTGCAGCCGGGGCATTAGCGGCGCCCTGTACCTGAAATCCGCTATAGCAGGGGACATGCCGATCCGAGGGCTTTGCGAGGCAGTGCAGCCTTCTGTAAGTGATGTTGACGTATGGGTCTTACGCAACGGAAATCCTTGAACCGTGTCAGGGCAGGAATGCAGCAGCACTAAGGGGAACCTTTCGTGTGCCGTAAGGAAGCCTGGACTGAGTTAACTGCAGAAGAAGCGGTTGCTTCAATTCGCACAGAGTGAGGCGCACGGCCTTTTATTGTCTTTTACTATCCTTTATTGTCTTATTCTTCTTTTTCGATCTTCTATGATCGTTTCCGTCACTTCCCGATATCCCCCGTTTGTTCATAATCTTCATTTGTGACTCTCCAGATTTACAGAACGTTCACAATTTGTTTTCAAATCCACAAAACCATGCACATAATTCCCCGATATACTACAGTCATAGACATATTTCACAAGTTAACAACGAACATTTTGTTTCTTTTTCATATACCGGTGAATGATAATTATCGGTACTCCTTCCTTTAATACGAAACGGCCGGGACATTGCTGAAGTCCTGGCTGTTTCTATTTTATCCGATAAAAAGAATGTCGCTAGCGACATTCTCGCGCCGAGCGCGGATGCAAAGCATCTACATATCGCGCGAGTGCGCATCCTGCGGAGCGTTCTGGTATAGGGATTGCGGAGCAGTTTCCTATACCAGAACAAAGTCCGCAAGTGCCTTTGCCATCTGATCGTACATAACCGTCCATTTATTTTATTAATATCATTATTCATGACGATATTTATATGGATATATTTTCAAATGATCTGTCAGACTTGAAGATTTTTTCAGAAATATTATTACACCGCTGACTAATCTTCTTTGCCGAAGGGAAATCATATGAATGTAGAACAGATTGCTTTTGATCAAATTGCCAAAACTCTCGGAAGACTTTTCTACAGTATGTACTATATCGATATCGCATCCGGCAGTTTCTGTGAATTCTCCGTTTCTCACGATGTCATCAATATCGTCAGCTCAAAACAGGAAATTGACTTCTTCACTTTCCTGAAAGAA
>JAIKXQ010000023.1 GCA_024684035.1 Eubacterium sp.
TCAGAATTAACACTTGGCTAATTCATCCCGTTATTACTGTTTTAAAGGATTTGTATTAACAATAAATTGTTGAATACTCATCGATCGTTCAAAAATGTTTTTTGAATTTTCGAGGATGTGTTTTACTGTTCAGTTGTCAAAGTGCATGTGTTGCTTGTTATTATTTGCTATCCTGTTTGCGACAGCTCGTTTATAATAACTCATTGCTTTCAAGTTGTCAACACCCTTTCTAACTTTTTTTTAAGTTTTTTTGATGTTGTTTTTTCTTGAAAACGGAGAAGGAGGGATTTGAACCCTCGCGCCGGTTTAACCCGACCTACACCCTTAGCAGGGGCGCCTCTTCGGCCTCTTGAGTACTTCTCCTCAGTACCACTGTCAAGTATGTGTACTTTCTCTTTCTACTTAAATTTCAAGTAGAATTGCTGCTCACTTTGCGTGACGCAAAAATGATTATATCGAAGCCTCTGACATTTGTCAACGGTTTTATTCAGAATTATTTGTTTTTTTCGTATTTCTCCAGAGCGATATCGTAGATATTGTTTCCCTCGCTGTCAATGGCCACGATTACAGGGAAATCCTCTACTTCCAGTTTGCGGATTGCCTCTGTTCCAAGATCCTCATATGCAACAATCTCAGAAGAGAGTATTTTCTTGGATAAAAGCGCTCCGGCACCTCCTACTGCAGCAAAATATACACAGCCGTTCCGGACAATTGCATCCGTAACTTCCTGTGTCCTTCTTCCTTTTCCGATCATCCCCCGAAGACCGAGATCCATGAGCTCCGGCGCATACTTATCCATCCTTCCCGATGTTGTCGGACCCGCAGATCCGATGGGACGTCCCTCTCTTGCCGGAGACGGTCCCATGTAATAGATGATAGTACCGTCGATATCTATAGGCAATTCCAGACCGCGATCAAGTGTCTCTTTCATTCTCTTATGTGCCGCATCTCTGGCAGTATATACAGTTCCACTGAGATATACATAATCTCCTGCATGAAGACTTTTAATATCCTCGTGATTCATCGGTACCTTTATCGTTCTTTTCATCTGTTCATTCCTCTCATTCCTGCCGCATATATCCTGCGGTCTCTTACGGATAATTCATCCTGTCACCTTTACCGGTTAAATCCAAGTGATACATTGAGTTTTTATACCGCTTACAAGCAGACCTGAAGCTATGCAAATTTCTCGCTATATCCGGACTTATATACAGATTCTGTGCTTTGCCGATCTTTTATACACAAAAAGCAGCCCTTTAAGCCTCTTTTTGTGCATAACTCTCCTCCATACGCATCATCACGTTCAAAACCCGCCGGTTTGCATCTCTGGAATCTTTGTAAAGTTTTTCTTTACAGTTCTCTCACCGCATGTCGGTTTACATGACAGCACATATTTACAGCAACAGGTAAGCCGGCAATGTGTGTTGCATACGTATTGATATTTACCCCAAGGGCTGTGACTTCACCACCGAGACCTCCCGGTCCGATTCCCAGTTTGTTTATCCGATCCAGTAATTCTTCTTCCATCTCCCGGACGTATTCAATCTCAGAATGAGTTCCTGCCGGTCTTGTCAGGGCCTCTTTTGCCATCAATGCCGCTTTCTCAAAGGTTCCACCGATTCCGACTCCCACAAAAACAGGAGGACAGGCATTGGGACCTGCGTCTTTGACAGCCTGAAGAATTGCGTCTTTGACTCCTTCAATTCCCTGCGCCGGCTTCAGCATAAAGACACGACTCATATTCTCGCTTCCGAAACCTTTTGTGGTTACTGTCAGCTTAACCTTTTCTCCCTCGACAATCTTGTAGTAAATAACCGCCGGTGTGTTATCCTTTGTATTCTCACGGATTAACGGATCGCCGACGACAGATTTTCGAAGATATCCTTCTGTGTAACCCTGACGCACACCTTCATTGATGGCATCCTCTATGCTTCCTCCTGTCAGATGTACCTCCTGGCCAATCTCAGCAAAAACCACAGCCATCCCGGTATCCTGACAGATCGGAATCCGGTCTTCCTTCGCAATGACCAGATTCTCAGCCAGCTGCTCCAGGATCTGTCGGCCCAATGGAGTTTTTTCTCTCTCTACAGCACCGTTCATACAGGCACTCATGTCAGACGAAAGCTCATAATTGACATCAATACACATTTCCTTTACAGCATCTCTGATCCGTTCTACATTTACTTCTCTCATTTTTTCCTTCTCCTAAAAAAAGGTCTCTGAACCCATCTATGTTCAGAGACCCTTCGTGTCATTCATGCTTAATGATCATCGATTTCCGAATGTTCCTCCGCGGATTCTTTCATCGATTCTTCTATTCTCTCTTCGAATTTTGCTCTGAGTTCACTGTCGTTATCTGCTTCTTTTCCCGAAAAGACGGTTTCCTGACTTTCACTTTCTTTTGTGTCGTTTTCCGTACGGGTATCGGAATCCTCTTCACCCTCGTCAGAATCATCATTTCTTACTTTCGCAATACTTGCTACGGAATCCATGACATCCATCAATTTGACACCCATAGCCGAGCGTCCGATGACTGAAACATCATCTACGGATATCCGGATCACAATTCCGCTGACAGTAATCAGCATAAGCTCATCTTCGTCATTTACAGCCTTCACTCCGACCAGTTTACCGGTTCTCTCGTTGGGCTTGTAGCACAGAATACCTTTTCCGCCTCTCTTCTGAATGCGGAACTCCTCAAACAGGGTTCTCTTTCCGATACCGTTTTCCGAGGAGAACAGCAGATACTCTCCCTGTGCCTGCAGCTGCATACCGATAACTTCGTCTTCTCCGTCCAGCCAGATTCCACGCACACCCATGGAACCTCTTCCCGTTGCGCGCACATCCTGCTCATTGAAACGAATGGACATACCGTTGGCGGTCGCGAGGAATACGTCCTGCTTGCCGTCGGTGTATTTTACTTCGATCAGATCATCATCATCTCGGAGAGTAATTGCGGCCAGTCCACTCTTTCTCATATTCCGGAAAGCGGGAACCGGTGTCTTTTTGACCATCCCCTTCTTGGTCGCCATGAAGAGATACTGATCCTCCTTGAACTCGGACACCGGAATAATCGCAGTGATTTTTTCTCCGGGCATGAGCTGAAGAAGGTTGATAATTGCAGTTCCCCTTGCGGTTCTGCTTGCCTCCGGAATCTCATAAGCCTTCAACGTATAAGCACGTCCAAGGTTCGTGAAGAACATAATGTAATCGTGAGACATCGTCATAAAGAGATCCTCTATATAGTCGTTCTCGATATTAGAGGTTCCCTTGATACCTTTTCCGCCTCTGTTCTGCGCATGGAAATTCTCCGGTGACATTCTCTTGATGTAACCGAGATGCGACATTGTCAGAACATTGTTGTCGTTGGGAATCAGATCCTCGGTAGTGATATCGTAGACATCATGTCCGATTTTGGTCCTTCTCTCATCTCCGAATTTATCACTGATAATCTGAATTTCATCACGAATAACTCCCAGAAGCACTTTGCGATCTGCGAGTATTGCCTGGTATTCTTTTATCTTTTTCTGAAGTTCATCAAACTCTCCCTGAAGTTTGTCTCTTTCCAGACCTGTCAGCGTACGAAGACGCATATCGACAATTGCCTGCGCCTGTGCTTCTGTAAATCCGAACTTGGCGATAAGGTTTGCTTTCGCTTCGTTTGTTGTCGCTGACGCGCGGATGGTATGAATTACCTCATCGATCAGATCCAGTGCTTTCAGAAGACCTTCGAGGATATGAGCCCTCTCCTGGGCTTTGTTCAGATCGTATCGGGTTCTTCTGGTGACAACCTCTTCCTGATGTTTGAGATAATACTCGAGAATCTGAAGAAGGTTGAGTACCTTCGGCTGGTTGTCCACCAGCGCAAGCATAATAACACCAAAGGTATCCTGAAGCTGGGTATGTTTGTACAGCTTGTTCAGAATAACGTTAGCGTTTGCATCACGGCGCACATCAATGACAATTCTCATACCCTCACGGCTGGAATGGTCACTGATTCCCGTAATTCCATCAATTTTTTTATCACGAACAAGCTCAGCGATTTTCTCGATGAGCCTTGCCTTGTTTACCATGTACGGAAGTTCCGTAATGATGATTTCACTTTTACCGTTGGGAAGAGACTCGATGCTGCTGATTCCTCTTACCCTTACTTTTCCGCGGCCTGTTCGATAGGCTTCCTCAATTCCTCTGGTTCCGAGAATCTCTCCGCCTGTAGGGAAATCCGGACCTTTGACGATCTGCATAATCTCGTCCAGTTCCGTATCCCTGTCTTCATCAATGCGGTTGTTGATGATTTTCACAACTGCGGCGATGACTTCCGTCAGGTTATGTGTCGGAATATTTGTCGCCATTCCTACGGCAATACCGGATGCCCCGTTTACAAGAAGATTCGGAAAACGCGCCGGAAGTACCGTGGGCTCCTTTTCCGTATCATCAAAGTTCGGTGCAAAATCAACGGTATCCTTGTTCAGATCCGCCACCATCTCCATCGAAATTTTGGAGAGTCTCGCCTCTGTATATCGCATAGCGGCAGCGCCGTCACCGTCCACGGATCCGAAGTTTCCGTGTCCGTCAACCAGGGTATATCTCATGTTCCAGTCCTGAGCCATGGTAACCATAGCTCCGTAGATGGAAGAGTCTCCGTGAGGATGATATTTACCCATGGTATCGCCGACAATACGTGCACATTTCCTGTGAGGTTTGTCCGGACCATTGTTCAGCTCGATCATAGAATACAGGATTCTTCTCTGTACCGGTTTCATACCGTCACGTACATCCGGAAGTGCACGTGAAGCGATGACACTCATCGCGTAGTCGATATAGGAATCCTCCATTTTTTTCTTGAGATCTACTTCCTCAATGTTGTCAAAGACTTTGTCGTCTGTAGCCATTCCTTATTCCTCTCTATCCATAATCCGGACACCGAAATCAGATATCCAGGTTCTGTACATCTTTGGCGCGTTCTTCGATAAACTCCCGACGTGGTTCAACTTTATCTCCCATTAGCGTCGTAAATGTAAGATCGATTTCTGAAGCATCATCATCATCCATATTGACCCGCAGGAGTACGCGGTTCTCAGGATCCATGGTTGTCTCCCAGAGCTGATCCGCATCCATCTCTCCCAGTCCTTTGTATCGCTGGATCCGGTTGCTGCCGTCTCGCCCGATCTCATTCATGATCTTGTTGAGTTCCTCGTCACTGTATGCGTACCAGACCTTTTTGTTTCTCTCAACCTTGTAAAGCGGCGGCTTGGCCAGATACACATGACCACTCTTGATCAGTTCCGGCATGAAACGATACAGGAAGGTCAGCATCAGTGTCGCAATATGTGCACCGTCTACGTCGGCATCCGTCATGATAATGATCTTGTCATAGCGAAGCTTGGAGAGATCAAAATCATCGTGAATTCCTGTTCCAAAGGCTGTAATCATGGAACGGATCTCCGCATTGCCGTAAATACGATCCAGTCTTGCCTTCTCAACATTCAAAATCTTTCCGCGGAGGGGAAGGATTGCCTGGGTTCTTCTGTTTCTGGCAACCTTTGCGGAACCTCCGGCGGAATCTCCCTCGACGATGAAGATCTCACAGTGTTTCGGATCCTTGTCGGAACAATCTGCCAGCTTACCGGGAAGTGCCAGTCCGTCGAGTGCAGTCTTTCTTCTGGTCAGATCTCTTGCCTTTCTCGCAGCCTCTCTTGCTCTCTGGGAAACCAGGGATTTCTCGATAATGGTCTTGCCCACATCCGGATGCTGCTCGAGGTAAATGCCCAGCTGTTTGCTGACAACCGCGTCAACAGCACTTCTGGCCTCACTGTTTCCAAGCTTCTGCTTCGTCTGTCCCTCGAACTGAGGATCACCGATCTTTACACTTATGATCGCAGTAAGTCCCTCACGGATATCTTCTCCGGAGAGGTTCTCATCGTTATCCTTCAGGAGCTTCATCTTCCGTCCGTAGTCATTAAAGGTTCTGGTGAGAGCCTGACGGAAGCCCATGACATGCATGCCGCCTTCCGGAGTGAGAATATTGTTTACAAAACCGTAAACTGTCTCATTGTAGGAATCATTATGCTGCATGGATACTTCCACAAGCACGTCATTCTGAACACCTTCAAAATACAGAATATCCTGATAGAGACCTTCGTTGCTCCTGTTCAGGTACTGAACGAACTCCTTGATTCCACCCTCGTAATGGAATACCTTCTCCTGCTCCTGTCCTTCACGGGCATCACGGAGAGTGATCTTCAGCCCCTTGGTAAGAAATGCTGTCTCGCGGAGTCTGGTCTTCAAAGTCTTAAAGTCATATACCGTCTCTTCGAAAATGGTGCTGTCCGGTTTGAAATCCACCCGGGTTCCGGTTTTCTCAGAATCACACTCTCCAACGACTTTCAGCTTGTACATGGTTTTTCCACGCTCATATCGCTGCTTGTAGATCTTGCCGTCATGATAGATCTGAACCTCCAGCCAGTCGGAAAGGGCATTTACAACCGATGCTCCAACACCGTGAAGTCCGCCGGATACCTTGTATCCGCCGCCGCCGAATTTTCCACCTGCATGAAGAACAGTGAATACAACCTCAACCGCCGGAATTCCGGCTTTCTGGTTGATGCCAACGGGAATTCCCCTTCCGTCATCAACTACAGTAATGGAATTATCCTGATTGATCGTAACTTCGATATGGCTGCAATATCCCGCAAGAGCTTCATCCACCGAGTTGTCTACGATCTCATACACCAGGTGATGCAGACCACGGATGGATGTAGTTCCGATGTACATGCCGGGACGTTTTCTGACTGCTTCCAGACCTTCCAGAATCTGGATCTGGTCAGCGCCATATTCATTCGTTACCACTGTTGACTCTGTATCCATAAGTTCCTCCTAACTACTCAGCTGTTCATTTCCCGGGAGACTCCACACTTCCGTTCACTATGTGGAAAGCCCGGTTGACCGGAAAATTATTCTCTATCAGCTCATCCAGACCTGTGCATGTGATGAGCGTCTGAATGTCATTCATATTCTGCAGAAGCGTCTTCTGCCTGTTACGGTCAAGCTCCGAAAGGACATCATCCAGAAGAAGAACCGGTGTGTCGCCGATCATCTCTTTCACGAGATAGATCTCCGAAAGCTTCAGCGACAAAGCTGCACTCCTCTGCTGTCCCTGAGATCCGAAGTGACGGATGTCAATACCGTTCACCTGTACCCGGAAATCATCACGGTGCGGCCCGGTACCGGACGTCTTGAGTTTCAGATCTCTCGGACGCCCCCTGGTCAGCTTCTCCTCAAATTCCTCAGCAGTAACATCCGGTTCGTAGATGATCTCGATTTGTTCTCTTCCGCCGGTGAGATTCTCGTGAATCCCCACGACAATCTCATTCAACTTCCGGATAAATCTCGATCTCTGTTCAATGATATGACTTCCCAGACGTATCAGCTGCATATCCCATACATCAAGAGTCGGTTCAAGCGAAGGGTTGAAAGGAATGTCTTTGAGCAATGCATTCCTCTGAACCAGAATCCGGTTATAATCAGCCAGATTCTGATAGTAAATCTTGTCCAGTTGACATAACTCGCTGTCCAGGAATCTTCGCCTTTCCTTCGGACCATGTTTGATTATATTCAGATCCTCCGGCGAAAAAAGAACAATGTTTATCATGCCAAACAGATCACCCGCCTTCCGGATCGGCAGTCCGTCTATGGCAACGCCCTTTTTGCCGTTTTTTTTCAGGTGCATATCGACTTTATGAGCAATTCCGTTTTTACGGAAAATCAGACGCATATGCGCCTCATCTTCGCCGAAACGTATCATTTCGGAATCATGACTGCCCTTGTGGGACTTCGTAGTTCCAAGCACATGGATCGCCTCCAGAAGGTTCGTCTTTCCCTGTGCATTATCCCCGTACAGCACGTTCGTGCCGGAATCAAAATCCAGAACGATCCACTCGTAATTTCTGAAATTCTTTAATTCAAGGGATTCTACATGCATGATCCTGTTACTTTTACCTGCTTACCGTCGTATTCGAAGACATCACCGTCGTAGAGTTTTTTTCCGCGGCGGGTATCGACTTCACCGTTAACTTTGACTTCACCATTCTGGATCACCAGCTTGGCGTCAACTCCCTCTTCAACCATTCCGGCCAGCTTCATTGCCTGGCCGAGTTTGATGAATTCATCCCTGATCTGAATCGATTCCATTTTTTCTCCTTATGCCCTGACGGACGTTATTAATGACTCCTTCGGATATCAGCGGTTAACGTTAATGTTTACCGGAAGAATCAGATAAATGTAATTTCCCTCTTCATCCCTGATAAAGCAGGGTGCTTTCGCATTGACAAAGAAAATCGAAACCCGTTCGTCGTCAATCACGCGAAGGGCATCCAGAAGGAACTTCGGGTTGAAACCGATGGTAATATCCTTGCCGGTCTTCTCGATATCAATCTCCTCATCCATAGATCCGATTGCGGAGTCGATCTGAAGTTCCATCTGTTCATCTGTGATATCAATGATCACCGGCATCTTATCACTTTCTCTCACGAGAAGAGTCGCACGATCGATACAACTGATGAATTCCTGACGATTGACTTCAATTTTCGTCTCATAATCACTGGAGAGCATCTGATCAATTTTGAAATACTCGCCGTCAATCAGTCTGGAGAGTACAACCGTATCGTTAAACTCAAAAAGAAGATAATTATCCGAGAAGTAGATCGTCACCAAATCATCAGCTTCACCGGAGAGAATTTTGCTGATCTCATTCAGGGTCTTTCCCGGAACAACAACACGCTTAGGCGAACACTCACTGCTGATTTCCAGATTACGGATCGCAATTCTGTGTCCGTCCAGAGCAACTACCTTGAGCTTATTGTTTGAGACCTCAAAAAGTTCTCCGGTCATCAGCTTGTTGTTCTCATTGACAGCAGTGGAAAAAATCGTCTGTCTGATGACTTCACGAAGAGAAAGCTGGGAAATGGAAATAAAATCATTTCTGTCAATCTTCGGAAGGTCAGCAAAGTCATCACCGGACTTTCCGGGAATATCGAACTTTGCTTTTTCACAGGTAATTGTCGTCACATCGTTCTCATTCGTCTCAATGGTTACTCTGCTGTTTGGCAGCTTACGGACGATATCCGAAAAGATTTTTGCGTCTAGAGCGATTTTGCCTTTCTCGGCAATTTCTCCGGGAACAATTGTCTCTATACCAAGTTCCATATCATTCGCTGTGAACTTGATCTGAGAAAAAGAGGCGTCAATCAGAATACACTGAAGAATCGGCATTGTGGTTTTAGAGGGTACGGCCTTCATGACAATACCTACACTGTTTGCCAGATCCTGTTGATCAAAGATTAGTTTCATGCTGCGTTACTCCTTTATGAGCCTCGCCGGACGAGCCAGAGAGACAGAATAATAATTAATAAAACCCGTAGTCTTCATCTTAAAGGATGTTGAAAAGTGGAAAACCCGTTTCAATGCGCATAAACACTGGAAAAAAGCCAGTTGATAAGGCTGTCGCTAAATCAGAAACAAACCGTGGACGGCATGTTCATAAAACAGGCAAAAAATCTTATCAACCGGAAAGTTATCCACAAAGTTCATGAAAAAGTGGACATCAGGACGGCGGATTGATCTTTTTCTTTAACAGATCAATGGTGTCATGAGTCTCCTTGTTCGATGCATAGTCCTGTTCAATCTTCTTGATACCGTGCATGATGGTTGTATGGTTCTGGACGCAAATAGCCTCCGCGATCTGCTGGAGATTGTTCGTAGTCATCTGTCTGCAAAGGAACATAACAATCTGTCGCGGGTAGGAATACTTGCGCGCACGGATATTGCTGCGGATATCATCTCCGGTGATGTTAAAGTGTTCGGCTACTACATTGATGATGTAATCGGCTGTGATCACCTTTGGCTCATCGGGTGAAATAATATCCCGCAGGGCTTTCTGGGCCAGTTCGATATCAATCTCTTTCTGTTCAAGATTCGAGAAGGCGATGACCTTATTGAGAGAGCCTTCAAGTTCACGGATGTTAGACTTTACATTAGAAGCAATATATTCCAGAACATCGTCATCTACGGATGTGCCGTCGATCTCCTGTTTTTTGCGAAGAATGGCCATTCGTGTCTCATAATCCGGCATCTGGATATCAGCCATAAGCCCCCACTCGAAACGGGAACGAATGCGGTCTTCCAGGATATCCATGTCCTTGGGAGGACGATCGGACGAAATGATGATCTGTTTGCCGGCACCGTGAAGGGCATTGAAGGTATGGAAAAACTCTTCCTGAGTAGATTCTTTTCCTATAATAAATTGGATATCATCGATGAGAAGTACATCGATGTTCCTGTATTTCTCACGGAACTTGTTGATGGCTGTGTTGCTGCCGTTACGGATGGCATCGATGACTTCGTTTGTGAACTCCTCACTGGTGACATATACGATTCTTATTCCTGGATGATTCTCCAGAATAAAGTGGGCGATGGAATTCATCAGATGGGTCTTTCCCAGTCCAACGCCTCCGTATAAGAAAAGAGGATTGTAGATCTTGCCCGGAGACTCGGCGACAGCCAGAGATGCTGCGTGCGCAAATTTGTTGTTGCTGCCGACGACGAAGGTGTCGAAGGTATATCTCGGGTTCAGACCTGCCAGAATGGATTCATTCTTGATCTGTTTTTCTTTGATTTCCTTGTCAGCATCCTGTGGAAGAACAAAATAGATCTCACAATCTTTTCCTGTCAGTTCACCGATAGCTGCTTTAATAGGAAGTTTGTACTTTTTGGAGACATAATCGAGGCCTACTTGTTCAGTAGGTACAAGGATCATTACGTCGTTTCCATCGACTCTGTGCACTCTGAGTGGTTTGATCCAGGTCTTGAAAGAGATCTCACCCAATTCGTGCTCTTCCTTTACTCTCTCAAGTATTTCGTCCCATTTTTCCTCTATAATGTTCATTGATGACCTCTGAATAGCGTAATTTCGTTACGGTTCAATCGTTTTCAAGGGCGCTAAGGCCGTTGAACGGTATTGTCGTTTCTTCTTATTTATATAAGGTGATAAAAGAAGACAAATTATCTCTTCTATCATAAACTATTATCAACATAAATTCAATAAACAAAAAACGAGGACGGAGGGGCATGTGCATAACTCGTTGATAAGGAGGGAAGATGCTGTGAAAAAACTGTGGAAAAGGGATATTTTGATAGAAAAGCCGTGTGGAAGAAAAAAATGTACAAGAACGGCTGTTTGAAAATCCACGAAAAATGTGTGTGTAAAAGTTGAAAACCTTTTCGCACATATGTACATCGGAAAAATGGTGGTGTATAAGCACTTCTCAAGGGATTTTCGAAGAATTATGAACGGTGTAACCGGAGGTTATGCACAAGTTGTGCACAAATATGTGCATAACTTGCGAAAATTGTGCACGTTTATAACTGACTTTCCGGTTCACATAAATGAGATTGTGCTGTGGATAAGAAAAATGTGAAGGGTAAATGTGCATAACTGTTTGGACAATCCTTCTATAACCACGGCCGGGCGCCGGAAAAACCTTATTTTTTCTATACAAACCATTGAAATTCCTTGACTTGACGGGGTTTCGTGTCTATAATGAAACAGATGTTTTTCTCCGCATACATGACTGCAGGACCCGACCTATAAGATTGACGGGTTCCGAAGTTTTAAAGATTGTCTCGCCACAATGCGGTGGTATGTTGAGAGTGAAGGAGGTGTAATAAGATGAGTAAAATGACATGGCAGCCGAAGAAGGTTGATAAGAGAGTCCATGGATTCAGAGCAAGAATGGCAACAAAGGGAGGAAGAAAAGTCCTCGCAGCCAGACGTGCAAAAGGCAGAAAAGTATTAGCATAATCGAATCCGTTAAGACCGCAGTTTACTGTGGTCTTTTGTTATGAATAGGAAAATTGATTCGCATTTCCTATGATGCAAATAGAAAAGGAAGTACAATGAAATTTTCAGAGAGTCTGAAGAAAAACAGTGATTTTCAGCAGGTTTACAGACGGGGAACATCAAATGCAAACAAGTATCTTGTCATGTATGTAAAGGAAAACCGGTTGGAAAGAAACAGAATAGGTATATCTGTCAGTAAGAAGGTGGGGAACAGTGTAGTGCGTCATCACCTTACGAGGCTTATTCGCGAAGCCTATCGTTTGAAAGAAGACTGTTTTTGCAAAGGCTTGGATGTGGTCGTAATATGTCGGGTGTCGTCGAAAGACTGCACACAGAAACAGATCGCGGATGCTCTCTATCATTTGGGCAGACTGCATCACATTATGGAGGATAAAGAATGAAAGAGCCTGGAAAATTCGTTATGATCCGGGGGATACGTCTTTATCAGAAATATCTGTCACCATTAAAGCGGGGAGTGAGATGTCCTTATCTTCCCACCTGTTCTCAATATGCAATGGAGGCGATTGAGAAATATGGTGCTGTCAAAGGTGGTCTACTTGCGAGTTGGAGAATTCTCAGGTGTAACCCACTTTCACACGGTGGAATCGATCCGGTTCCCTGACAAAAAAGTAAATAGACCGGCTCTACAGAATTTCGGGAGGAACGAAATTTGGAACTTTTATTGAGCAAGTCAACGATGCCATTGATCAAATATGTAGCATGGCTTCTTGGTTGGCTGATGAATGGTATCTACGTGGTTCTTGATACAGTGGGCTGGGCTAATATCGGTCTGTGTATCGCGTTCTTTACAATTATTATGTACATTGTACTGACACCGATCCAGATCAAACAGCAGAAGAGCTCGAAAGTCATCGCAGTTATTCAGCCTGAGCTTCAGAAGATTCAGAAGAAGTATCAGGGTAAGAAGGATCAGGCGTCTCAGCAGAAGATGTCCGAAGAGACGATGGCTCTGTACGCAAAGTACGGAGTATCTCCGACGGGAAGTTGTCTGCCGATGCTGATTCAGCTGCCGATCATGTTCGCACTGTATCAGGTAATTCTGTTTATCCCGGGCTATGTAAACAGAGTATCTACAATCTTTAATGGCCTTGCGGTAAAAATTACCGAAGTGAGCGGATACAGTAAGCTGCTCACAAATTTTGTTAACGAGAACAGCATTCGTGTCATGGGAGGTGACGATTACACGGCCAATCGTGTGATCGATCTTCTTTATCAGCTGAAACCGTCTCAGTGGGAAAAACTTGAGAAAGTCTTCCCTGCACTGCAGTCGGATATCGTTTCAACAGCTGGAAAAGCCGGAAAAATCAATTCATTCTTTGGTATCAATATTACAGAGACACCGTTGGATGTAATTAAATCCGGTTTCCACGGCATTTTCTCCGGAACAGCAAATTCGGCAATGATATTTGCGCTGATCGTAGGTATTGCGATTCCGATCATTGCGTGGTTTACGAACTGGATCAATATGAAGCTGATGCCTCAGCAGGCACAGTCTTCCGACGGTTCGGACAATTCTGTGGCAAAGCAGATGAATACGATGAATACCATTATGCCGGTATTCTCCGCTGTTCTCTGTCTCTCTTTCAATATGGGTATCGGTATCTACTGGATTGTCGGTGCCGTGGTACGTATCGTACAGCAGGTTATCATTAACCGTCACATCGGTCAGATTGATACAGATGAGATGATCCGAAAAGCGGAAGAGAAGAACAGAAAGAAAGCTGAAAAAGATAAGAATTACGTCAGCAACGTAACACAGAGCGCAACGATGAATGTGAAACGGATTCAGAACGAGAAGTCCGACGGTAAAGATATCGATTCTTCTCAGTTCTACAGAAATGCAGAGGATCTGGATCCGAACAGCATCACAGCGAAAGCAAACTGGGTGAACGCATTCGAAAGAAAAAAATAATTGGGAGGCATGGACATGGATTTTCTGGAAGTATCCGCAAAAACTGTGGATGATGCCATTACAAAAGCATGTATTGATTTAGGATTATCCAGTGACCAGCTGGATATTCAGGTCATCAGCGAAGGCAGCGCCGGATTCCTCGGACTCGGCAGTAAGCCGGCTGTGATCCAGGTGAGAAAAAAAGAAATCCCTGAAGAAAAACCTGAAGTACAGGTTAAGGAAAAGTCAGCCGAGAAAACCGAGAAGGTTTCCAGGCCGAAACATGCTGCATCAAAAGAGAAAAAAGCTGAGAAGAGTCAGAAGCCTGCAAAAGCTGAGGATAAGACTTTTGCGGATGGAGCTGTTAATGCAGAGGAAAGCCCGAAGAAAGAAGCCGTCGTTGAGAGAACGGATGAAGAAGTTGTTACTATGAAAGCTGCTGCTTCCGGTTTTCTTGAGGGTGTCTTCAAAGCTATGGATCTTCCTGTCAATATTACAATGACATATAACAAGGAAGACGATAGTCTTGATATTGACTTTGAAGGCGAAGATATGGGAATTCTGATCGGTAAGAGAGGACAGACACTGGATTCTCTTCAGTATCTCGTTTCTCTTGTTGTAAACAAAGATCAGAAGAACTATGTAAGGGTAAAACTCGATACGGAGGATTACCGCAGAAGACGCAGAGAGACGCTTGAGAACCTGGCGAAGAACATTGCCTATAAAGTTCGCAGATCACGTCGTTCTGTATCTCTCGAGGCAATGAATCCTTATGAGAGACGTATTATTCATTCTGCGCTGCAGAACAACAGATATGTAGAGACACATTCCGAAGGAAATGAGCCCTACAGACATGTAGTTGTAACAGCAAAGAGAGCTTAAGGAAGCATATATAAAACAGAAACTGTCGTATATCGGTGATACCGGTGTACGGCAGTTTTTTTATCTCATAGGAAATTCCTCCGAATTTCCTATGAGACAAAACGGGCACTAGTGTTTATCGGGGATTTGTGATATAAATGATGATGAAGTTTCATGCTCATTTTTAGCTGTATGGTTTTTCTTTTTTGAAAATCCATGGTTCCTGCGCATG
This sequence comes from Eubacterium sp., assembly GCA_024684035.1. Taxonomy (GTDB): domain Bacteria; phylum Bacillota; class Clostridia; order Lachnospirales; family Lachnospiraceae; genus Bilifractor. The sequence continues at coordinate 14,902 of JAIKXQ010000023.1, forward strand.
GACTTTTCCGCAGGGCTGACCGGGTTAGTGTCGGCACATTTGAGTAACGTTATGATACTAACGGATTCTGGGAAGTGGGGATACGAATGTCAGATATATACAGTGATACGATCGTTGCCATATCAACGGCAATGGCTCCATCGGGAATTGGAATTGTCCGTTTGAGCGGACCGGATGCGATAAAAATTGCGGATCGGGTCTACGTGAATCCAAAAGGAAAAAAAATCTCCGGGCAGAATGGGTATACCATTCATTACGGCAATGTGTGCGAGAATGGTGAAGTGATTGATGAAACTCTCGCTATGCTAATGCGTGCCCCTCATTCCTATACGGGAGAGGATACTGTGGAATTCGACTGTCACGGCGGTGTGTTGGCCACCAAGAGGGTTCTTGAGGCGATTGTGCATGCCGGGGCAAGGCCGGCAGAACCGGGCGAATTTTCACGACGAGCTTTTCTTAACGGGCGGATCGATCTGACTCAGGCGGAAGCTGTGATGGATATTATCGCGGCTAAGAATGATCAAGCTCTCAGAAGTGCCCAGCATCAGCTGAAAGGATCTGTTTCCGGGAAGATTTCTGATATAAGACAGAAACTTCTGCATGAAACAGCACATATCGAAGCGGCCCTCGATGATCCGGAACACATGAGTCTGGATGGCTATGTAGAAGAGATGCGACAGGCGATTATGGCGCAGCGAAAAGCCCTGGAACGGCTTCTGGAATCTGCGGATTCCGGTAAGTTCATGACAGAGGGGATTAAGACGGTTATTGTTGGAAAACCGAATGCAGGGAAATCGTCTCTTCTCAATCTTCTGATTGGTGAGGAAAAGGCTATTGTTACGGACATTGCCGGTACTACCAGAGACATTCTGGAAGAGCAGATTAATATAAAGGGGATCACGCTTCGGCTTCTTGACACTGCGGGGATACGTGATGCCTCGGATGTAATTGAAAAAATTGGTGTGGAACGCGCAAAAGAACAGGTGAAAGATGCGGATCTTGTTCTCTATGTCGTTGATGGCTCTGTAGCTCTGGATGATAATGACTTTGAAATTATGAAACTGATCAAAGACAGAAAGTCTGTAGTGATCCTGAATAAGAATGATCTTTCCACGATTGTTACGAGCGAAGAACTTGAGCGAGCTACCGGGACACCAGTGATTTCGATGTCTGCAAAGCACAGTGAAGGAATCGATGAACTGGAAGATCAAATCGAAAAAATGTTTTTCCACGGCGGTATATCTTTTAACGATGAGATCTACATCACGAATGTAAGACATAAGACCTGTATTGAAAAAGCCATCCGTTCCCTTGGGCTTGTTCTGCAGAGTATGGATGATGATATGCCGGAGGATTTCTGGTCCATTGATCTGATGGGAGCCTGTGATTCACTTGGACAGATTACCGGTGAAACAACATCTGAAGACCTGGTGAATGAGATATTCTCTAGCTTTTGTATGGGAAAATAGGATTTATAATTGATTAGTTACTTTAAAAGAAAATATATAATAGTTGAAATTTATTTATAGTTCTCTTTAAGAATTAATTTTATTGATTAGTTATGACGAAATGATAAAATTTTTAATTAATTATCTAAATTATAATTTAATTGAATTTAACTATATGCAGATAAATATAAAATGTTATTATAATTCATGAGATATACCATAGAAAAATGTAACATTTCATTGATATATCATGTGTGCAAATGATGAAAAATAACGTGGATAAAAGAGGAAGAAAATGCCTGTAATAGAGAAGACGTATGATGTGGTTGTAGTCGGAGCCGGACATGCAGGATGTGAGGCGGCTCTGGCAAGTGCGAGACTTGGATTGAATACAATAGTATTTACCGTAAGTGTAGACAGCATAGCGATGATGCCATGTAATCCAAATGTGGGTGGAACATCCAAAGGACATCTGGTAAGAGAAATTGACGCTCTCGGCGGAGAGATGGGAAAGAATATTGACCGTACTTTCATACAGTCAAAGATGCTGAATCGATCGAAAGGACCGGCCGTACATTCTCTGCGCGCGCAGGCTGATAAGAGAGAATACAGTCAGCGCATGAGAGAGGTGCTGGAGAACCAGGAGAATCTCACGATTAAGCAGGCGGAAGTGTCCGAAATTATTGTAGAGGATGGTGTCTGCAAGGGAGTAAAGACCTTCTCCGGCGCTATTTATCACAGTAAGGCGGTTGTGCTCTGCACAGGAGTGTATCTGAACTCCAGATGTCTCTACGGGGATACGGTAAATCCAACAGGTCCCAACGGTCTTCAGACAGCTACGCATCTCACAGATTCTCTGAAAGCAAATGGAATAGAAATTTTCCGGTTTAAAACCGGAACGCCGGCCAGAATTGACAAGAGAACCATCGATTTTTCGAAGATGGAGGAGCAGAAAGGGGATAATCCGGTTGTACCCTTCTCTTTTTCAACAGATCCGGAAGATGTGCAGATCGAGCAGGTTTCCTGCTGGCTCACGCATACAAATGAAAAAACACATGAGATTATCCGCAAGAATATCGACCGGTCGCCTCTGTATTCGGGAAAAATTCACGCAACGGGCCCGAGATATTGCCCGTCCATCGAAGATAAGGTTGTGAAATTTGCGGATAAAGAAAGTCATCAGGTGTTCATCGAGCCGGAGGGAAGATATACAAATGAGATGTATATCGACGGTATGTCCAGTTCTATGCCTGAAGACGTGCAGGATGCCATGTACAGAAGCGTTCCGGGACTGGAAAACGCTAAGATTGTACGAAATGCATATGCCATAGAATACGATTGCATCAATCCTATTCAGCTGAATGCGTCTCTGGAATTCAAAAAAATCAAAGGATTGTTCTCCGGCGGTCAGTTCAACGGAAGTTCCGGTTATGAAGAGGCTGCCGCACAGGGAATTATTGCAGGTTTGAATGCTGCTCTGGAAGTAAAGGGAGAGGAACCTGTAATTCTCGACAGATCCGAAGCTTATATTGGCGTTTTGATCGACGATCTGGTTACGAAACAGACTTTTGAACCTTACAGAATGATGACAAGCCGTGCGGAGTACAGACTTCTTCTTCGTCAGGATAATGCGGATCTTCGTCTGCGGAAATATGGTCATCGGGCGGGCTTGGTCAGTGATGAGAAATATGAGAAGACTCTTCTCAAGGAGAAGCAGATTAAAGAAGAAATTGAGAGAGTAGAGAATACTTATGTGGGGCAGACGGAAAAGGTTCAGAAATTCCTGGTGAGTCACAACTCTACGGAATTGAAGAGCGGAAGTTCGCTTGCGGAGCTGATCAGAAGACCGGAGCTTAACTATGAAATGCTTGCAGAGATAGACGAGGCCAGACCGGAACTTCCGGCTGCTACAGCTGAACAGGTGAGCATCCATATAAAATATGAGGGATATATCAAGAGACAGCTGAAACAGGTGGAAGCCTTCAAGAAAAAAGAAGCCAGAAAAATTCCTGCTTCAATTAACTATGATGATGTGCCCAGCCTGAGGATCGAGGCGAGACAGAAACTTGAACAGTATCGTCCGATGAATATCGGCCAGGCATCCAGAATATCCGGCGTATCTCCATCGGATATATCTGTACTTATGGTTTATCTGGAAAGCATCGGAAAGAAACTGGAAACATCGACATGAGGTGGATTGCGTGAAAGTATTGATTGTCAGACCATCGGCGAACAAGATGAATCTGAAAACATATAATTTACAGGAAGTGGGACTGGCAAAAGCACTGGTACGAAGAGGCCACTCTTGCGACGTTATGTACTACGGCGGAAATGAAAAAGACCACTTTGAAACGATCCGTTTTGATGATGATAAACATCAGATCAGAATTCTGTGGATCAGGGGCTTTTCCTTTCTGAGGGAGGGATATTACCCGACTTTGAAAAAATACGTAAAGGACTATGATATTATTCAAGTCGGCGGATATGTAGGAATAACTTCTGCCTGGTTGAACCGGAAATGCCCGGAAAAAACCGTCAATTATCAGGGACCTTATTATTGCAAATATAATAAGAAGGATAACATACGGGCAGCTGTTTTTGACAGAACACTGTTGAAATGGCAGAAGCCTTCGAAAATGATCGTCGGCACAAAGAGCAGACTCGCAACAGACTACCTGCAGAAGAAAGGGCTCTCGAACGTACAAACTCTCGGCGTTGGTCTTGATCTGGACAATCTCCGCGCAACTGCTTCCGGAGAGAAGAACGAGTTTATAGAAAAACTGATAAGAGACAGAAAAGGACGATATCTTCTGTACATGGGCAGGTTGGAAGAACGCAGGAATATTCTTTTTTTACTGCGGGTTTTTGCAGAAGTCTGTGAGAAGAATCAGGATGTGAAATTCGTGATTGTCGGAAAAGGCGATCAGACTTACGTGGACAAATGTAAAAAGGAAGCTGATCTGCTTGGGATATCCGATCGGATTATATACAAGGATTCTCTGGAACAGAAATATGTGAATCAGCTCTATAGAGTCTGCGATCTGTTTTTGCTTCCTACAAGGTATGAGATCTTTGGAATGGTTCTTCTGGAGGCCATGTACTTTGGTGTGCCTGTGGTAACTACATTCAACGGTGGATCCAGTACGGTGATAGAAGATGGAAAGACAGGTATTGTTATTGATCAGCTGGATACCGGTCTGTGGAGTAGAAGAATTCTGGAACTTCTGGCCGACAGTGAGCTGAGACAGGAGATAATAGTAAGAGCAAACCGGTTGATCGAAGAAAAATATACCTGGGACGCCCTTGCGGAAAAATTTCTGTCGGTCTATCAGTCCAGACTGGATATGAAGAATGAGAAAGAGAGAGGTTGAAATGGAGACATACGATCTTTCAATCCTTGAGGATGAAACTGCAAAATTGGGGCTGAAACTCACTGATACACAAAAAAAACAGTTCATCCGATATTATGAGATGCTTGTTGAGTGGAATAAGGTGATGAACCTGACGGCTATCACGGAATATGACGAAGTGATTTCCAAACACTTTGTGGACAGCCTCACACTTGCGAGAGATATTGATTTTGACAATGTGGGAAATCTCATAGACGTGGGAACCGGAGCGGGATTTCCGGGACTTCCTCTTGCCATCGCTTATCCGAATGTCAGAGTGACACTTGTGGATTCTCTGATGAAACGGGTGAAGTTTCTGAACGAAGTGATTGGGGCTTTGGGATTGACAAATGTAGAAGCCTTTCACAGTCGCGCTGAGGAGGCAGGACACAACAGGAAATTCAGAGGACAATATGATCTGGTTGTATCAAGAGCGGTAGCAAATCTGTCCACACTTCTGGAATACTGTACGCCCTTTGCAAAGAAAGATGGAACCTTTGCGGCTTACAAGTCAAACAAGGCGGAGATAGAAGTAGAGGCCGCAGGAAATGCTTTGAAATTATTGAAATGTTCATTGGAAAAGATGGATAAGTTCACTCTTGGAAATGAAGACATGGAGAGGAATATCCTGATTATAAGGAAAAAAGGAGACACACCGAAGGCTTACCCGCGCAAAGCAGGTACCCCATCGAAAAGTCCTCTTTGATAGACGATAGTATATGTTCCACGTGAAACATTGTTACCCGCAGGAAGTTTGTCCGGGGATGATGTTTCACGTGGAACATTCTTTTTTGATCTTATATTGTTTAAATCCGCTTCAAAAAATGATATAATCAATTCGCATGCGCAAAAGCGGTGTAAGGGAGAAAAAATTGAGTAGAATAATTGCAGTTGCGAATCAGAAAGGTGGCGTTGGTAAATCAACGACAGCCATAAATCTTTCCTCCTGTTTAGCAGAACAGGGTAAGAAGGTACTTGTGATTGATATGGATCCCCAGGGAAATACCACCAGTGGTCTGGGAATCGATAAGGTACAGCTGGATAATACGGTATACGAACTCTTTATCGGAGAGTGTGGTATTGAAGACTGTATGGTGCATCTGAAGTATAAAAAGGCGGAAGCAATCAAGAAATTCTACCTCATTCCATCACACGTGGATCTCGCAGGAGCCGAGGTTGAACTTGTGGATGTAGAGAATAAAGAGTATTTACTGCGTGACAAGATAGCGGAGTATCGTGATCGTTTCGATTACATAATTATTGATTGTCCGCCGTCTTTGAATCTGCTTACAGTAAATGCAATGACAACAGCAGACAGTGTACTGATTCCGATTCAGTGTGAATACTACGCGCTGGAGGGACTGGCTCAGCTGTTGTATACCATACAGCTTGTACAGGAGAGACTGAATGATACCCTCAGCATAGAGGGAGTGGTTTTCACGATGTTCGATTCAAGAACTAATCTCTCCGGACAGGTAATGGAAGATGTAAAAGAAAATCTGGAAGCACATATCTTCAAGAGTGTGATACCGAGAAATGTACGCCTTGCGGAAGCTCCAAGCTATGGACTTCCGATCAATATCTACGAGAAGAAATCGGAAGGATCAAAGGCGTATAAGAAATTGGCAAAAGAGATTATCAAAAAGGGGATATTATAAAGAATGTCAGCCAGAAGAGGTTTGAACAAAGGCAGAGGTCTTGGATCGCTGATACCTCAGAAAATCAAGTCTGAGAATGAAAGCGATTCTGTAGAGAGAGAAGCAACAGAGCTTGAGGGGGCTGCAAAGACTGTAGGTGCAAATGCCGGTACGGGGAAAAAAGCCGGAAAAAGCACAAAAAAGGCGGATTCATCCAACAGAGGATCCGCAGCAGAAAAGAAAACGTTATCTTCGAAAAATGTGGCAAAAAGCAGTGACCATACAGAGCGCAAAGATGACTCTTCCGGCGAGAACGGAATGAATCTTCGATTATCACAGATTGTTCCGAATAAAGATCAGCCGAGAAAGGATTTCCCGGAAGAATCAATTGCCGAGCTGGCCAATTCCATTCGTCAGCATGGTATCCTGCAGCCACTTCTGGTGCAGAAAAGCGGGAAGTATTACGAGATCGTAGCCGGTGAGAGAAGATGGAGAGCGGCAAAAGAGGCCGGTTTGAAGGAAGTACCGGTGATCATTCGCACTTTCTCGGAGCAGGAAGCAATGGAAATTTCTCTGATTGAAAATATTCAGAGAGAAGATCTGAATGCCATCGAGGAAGCTGAGGCTTATAAAAGGCTGATGGATGAATTCGAACTGACGCAGGAAGCAGTAGCGGAAAAGGTCGGCAAGAGCAGAACAACCATTACGAATGCTATCAGACTTTTGAAACTTGCCGGTCCTGTCAGACATCTGCTTCTGAATGATTCTTTGACAATGGGGCATGCAAGGGCTTTGCTTGCTTTGGAAGATGAAGAAGAGCAGATCCGTGCGTCGCACGTCGTGGTTCAAAAGAAATTGAGTGTCCGTGAGACAGAAAAAATGGTTCGACAGATTTTGCATCCACGCAAGAAGGCTGCAAAACCGGAGGACGATGAACAGCTCAGACTTGCGTTGAAAGAACTGGAAGAAAGAATGGGGAAACATATGGGTACGAAGGTATCCATTCAGCCTCGCGGCGAAAAGGGGAAAATTGAAATCGAGTATTACTCACAGGAGGATCTGGAGAGAATCCTGGATATTATCGGATAAGATAATCGGAGGAACAGATGAAGGCTTTATTTGGAAGTGCGGCTGCCGGAATGATCATCATTATCCTGGGTATACTGGTAGTCGCTTTGTGCATAACGGTTTTCAGTCTTGCTATGAATGTGAATAGACTGAACCGTAAGTACCGCCTGTTTATGAAGGGGACAGACGGAAAATCAATTGAAAAACTTTTGGCATCGAAACTGAGGGAAATGGAGGAATTCCAGGAAAAGCAGGCGGTCAATACGAAGACCATTCAGATGATCAAAGGAAACTATGACAAGACATTAACCAAATACGGTATTGTAAAGTACGATGCCTTTGAAGATGTGGGCGGAAAAATGAGTTTTGCCCTGGCAATGCTGGACAATGACAATACCGGATTTGTTATGAATGCGATCCACAGCCGTGACAATTGTTATCTGTACCTCAAGGAAATTGTCAAGGGAGCTTCATACATCATGCTCAGTGATGAGGAAATCGATGCATTGAGACAGGCTTCCCATGTGGGTGATGAGAATATAGAGCATGTAAATGCGAAAGAAACAGTAAAGAAAGATGATCGGGCTGCTGCGAGAAAAATTAACAGAATGCGCGGCCGGGAATAAAAGTAAGGCAACATTCACCCATAAAAGTGAGAGGGTGTTGATGTTATAGGGAGGAAATACTCAAATGATAGACATTAAATTTTTAAGAGAGAATCCTGATGTAGTAAAAGAAAACATCAAGAAAAAATTCCAGGACAGAAAACTTCCGATGGTTGATGAAGTGATCGAGTTCGATAAAGAGAGAAGAGAGATCCTTCAGAAGAAGGAAGCTCTTCAGGCTGAGAAGAATAAAATCTCCAAAGAAATCGGTAAACTCATGGGTCAGGGAAAGAAGGATGAGGCAAATGAGGTAAAAGCAAAAGTTGCCGAAATCAGCAAGGAAATCCCTGCACTGGAGGAGAGAGGAAGAGTCGTTGACGAGGAAATCAAAAAGAGAATGATGGTAATTCCGAACATCATTGATCCGTCCGTTCCGATCGGAAAAGATGACTCTGAAAACGTTGAAATTCAGAAATACGGCGAGCCGGTTGTTCCGGATTTTGAGGTTCCTTATCACACAGAAATTATGGAGTCCTTTGACGGTATCGATATGGATGCTGCAGGTCGTGTAGCCGGCAACGGTTTCTATTATCTGCTGGGAGATATTGCGAGACTTCACTCTGCAGTACTTTCTTACGGTCGTGATTTCATGATTGATCGCGGATTCACTTATGTAATTCCGCCCTACATGATTCGAAGCGCAGTTGTAAACGGCGTTATGAGCTTCGATGAGATGGATTCTATGATGTACAAGATTGAAGGGGAGGATCTGTATCTGATCGGAACTTCCGAGCATTCCATGATTGGTCGTTTCATCGATGAGATTATTCCGGAGCAGAAGCTTCCGATTACCCTCACATCCTATTCTCCGTGCTTCCGTAAAGAGAAAGGCGCTCATGGAATCGAGGAGAGAGGTGTATACCGTATCCATCAGTTTGAGAAGCAGGAGATGATCGTAGTATGCAAGCCGGAAGAGAGCATGGATTGGTATGAGAAACTGTGGCAGAACACGGTAGATTTCTTCCGTTCCCTGGATGTTCCGGTACGTACACTGGAGTGTTGTTCCGGTGACCTTGCGGATCTGAAGGTAAAATCCTGTGATGTTGAGGCCTGGTCTCCGCGTCAGAAGAAATACTTTGAGGTAGGTTCCTGCTCCAACCTCGGTGATGCTCAGGCAAGACGTCTGAAAATCCGTGTTCAGGGAGAGGACGGAGAGAAATATCTGGCAAATACACTGAACAATACATGTGTAGCACCGCCTCGTATGCTGATTGCATTCCTGGAGAATAATCTGAATGCAGACGGAACTATCTCCATTCCGGTTCCGCTTCGTCCGTACATGGGTGGTAAAGAGAAGCTCGTTCCGAGAAAGAGTTGCCTTGAGAAATAAGGATCGGATTCTCATTAAAGAATTATAAAAAATACGTGCAGGTGTATACGGAATAGAAAATCTTGCCGAAGATACAAATAGGTAGGATGGTCGAGCCGCATACATCTGCATTTTTTTAAAGAACCCGGATACTTTTGCAACGAAAGCGTGTATAATTTAAAGTAGAGAAAGAGTGTCTGGATAGAGAATACAGGGAAGAATCCTGTAGAGTAATAAGTAATGGAAGGGAGGCCTCTCTATGCATAAGTACTTAAGGGCGATTGGCTTCAGTCAGATAAAAGAATTGGATGATCAGGACCGGCTGCTTCAGGATGTACTCAGCCACTACGATTTCAAGAAAGTAATTGAAAATGAGGATCATCAGCTTTTTGCCGAGATATCCCGTGAATACGCGCCCAATGCGGGAATTACTGTATGCGGGCATTATGATGAAGATAATCTCTTTCATATGGAATATTATTATCCTCACTTCTGGGGATCTCAGGTCACTACATACGAGCAGGTAACGGTGGAACGACATATTGCCACGGAATCCTACGCTGCAGCCTGTGATGATATGAGGGTCGGAACGACGTTGATTTTCTATCTGAATAATGCCAGTGAATATCTGAGCCTCAAGGAGAGCGGTGTGTTCAAGGAAGTACAGGCTTCCGTCACACTGGCGGCTCTGGCCGACAGCGGATCCATTCTGATGCCGGTTCGAAAAGAGAAGAAACCCGTGACAGAGAATCCGGAGAATACAGAACACAGGAATTCTTTGGTCAATGCGGCTCAGAACGGAGATCAGAAGGCGATCGAGAGTCTCACGATGGAAGACATTGACGCATACACGACGCTGACAAACCGGGTAAAGCATGAGGATATTTACACCATTGTGGATTCGTATTTTATGCCCTACGGAATGGAATGCGATCTGTACAGCATTCTCGGCGACATCACTTCTGTGGAGAAGAACGTAAACGCTGTCACAGATGAGGAGATCTGGCAGATGAGCATCCTTTGTAACGACGTCCCCATGGATGTCTGCATCAATGCGAAGGATCTCTTCGGAGAACCTGCAGTGGGACGGCGCTTCAAGGGCTCTGTGTGGCTCCAAGGAAGAGTTGATATATAATTAAGAATATGATATAATTTAGCTGTTTCTGTAGCTCAGTAGGATAGAGCGTCCGCCTCCTAAGCGGAAGGCCGTGGGTTCGAATCCCGCCAGGAACGCGGATGAAGGAAGGGCTTATCTGTTTGTGAACAGTAAGCCCTTTCTTTTTTGAATAATATTATCTTATGCACGGGGACACGCGGGTGGCTACAGTGAAGAAAAACGGTGACTGCAGAATTCACCGTCCCGGTCTGATGCCCTATGCGTTGTACCTGGAGGAACCGGAAGCGGAGAATATAGATACACGTATTCAGAATCTGGATAATTTCAATCATTTTCTTGCTACGCGGGTTCTGACCATGGATCGTCAATATGCGAAAGAGATTATGAACAGTCTGCTGTTAGCAGAGAGCTGGCGGCAAGCCGGATCGCGCGGTGTTTTGATGTTCGGCAGGTTTTATATGAGAGTGCCGGGTACGATGGGCAGAAGGTCTCAGACAGCCGGATCATGACATCCATGGAATTCAGTATAGCCAGTATGGAAGACTTCAATATCTATGCGGTGAATCATGATTTTGACCCCATTGATTTTGTGAAGAAGTTGGATAAACATGGGTATTATATGATGAATATCATCGATTATATGGTTGGCAATACGGATCGACACTGGGGAATTCTTGTAGACAATCGGAATAACAAGCCGGTGCGCCTGTATGATCTGATGGATTTTAATCAGTCGTTTCGGAATTATGATACGCCGGATGGAGCCGGTTGCATGACTGTGCATCGCACAGGCGTACGCTGTACGCAGAGAGAAGCTGCGGAAGAAGCAGTAAGGCAAATCGGTTTGAATCAGATCCGGGAAATCCCCATGGAGTGCATAGAAGATCCGCAGACGCGAGAAATGTTCATAAGAAGACTTGATATTCTCAAGAGTGTTGACAAAACACGGGAATAACATTAGAATAATCAAACAGATAGTAATTATCTATAACTGTTGTCTGTTTACTAAAGCTGAAAGATAACCAATTTCTTTCAGCTTTTTCTATACTAGGTGGTTAGCTAAAACTAACAACTGGAAGCGAAACTATACTCAAGTACGACAAGACAAATGAACGGTTATGGCGGTAAACAGTAACGAGCAAACAAGGGGGATTTTTTGTGAGAAACAAGAAGGTAAAGAACATGCACAAGGCGGCCATGTGTCTGGTGACGGCGATTACAGCAATGTCGACAATGTCAGGAACTATGTGCACAGTTCGTGCGGATTTGAGAAATTATGTGCATAGTTCTGCGGCAACTATGTATGCGAAGACGAAAAACAGTGAGAAGAACTTCTCGATCATCAACAGTGACCAGACCCGACTGGTAAATATGAAGTGGGCGCAGTATCTGGTTGTGGGTTTCAAAGAGGGATACGGTCTCGGAAACACCCGGATTCTTGTAGATGGAGTTGATGTCACGGATGCCATGACGAAGGTGACAGACGACGGAGCAATGGTGAAATGTGAGCTGAATTCACTTCACCCGGCCACGCTTACAGTTCAGGATCAAAGGGGACAGAAGAAGGATCGTGTTGAACTTTCTGATGAAATGACAGCAGAAAAAAATGAGCCGTCAAAGCTTGTCGCTCTGACCAATGCCTCCCCGGCTTATCTGGTGGCTCACGGTCCTGTGTCTGTTTTTGATTACTACATCACAAATTATGACAGTGAAGGAGAGATCCGGAAGTATCCGAAGAAGACAACCTTTGATCTGAATGGTGTCGTGGATGCGGATCACATCCGGAGTTATTCACCGGAGACAGAGAGAAAAGCAGACGGCTCCGGCTGTGTGGAGATCCTCTTTAATTACAACACAGCTCAGACAGTGGACTGGTTCGATTGCGTAGAAAAGAGCGGCGCCGTTGAGCTGGTAGAAGTCGGTGATCAGCTCACAACCATCGGGAGAAACCTGACCTACACGAAGGAAATAACTATGCACAGCGGTCATGAGTGCGGCTGCATCCGGATTCCGCTGGGACAGGGAAATCTGCAGAGCAACGGGCGTTTTTACATCCGGACAATCTCAAAAGGACACAAGAGTGCGCTGACGCCGATTCATATCGTCAATGAGAAGGCGCCGAAACTCCTTATTTCGGAGTCCGGAAAAATCGTGTCCGGCCAGAATCTTCATTTTCAGATTAAAGACATGGTGGACGGTCTGAAGGAATCTATTGAGACCGTGGAACTGACAGATCCGACCGGCGAGACAAAGCTGCTGGATTATATCGATGACTGGTATCACTACGGAAGCACAGGCCTGTTTGTGCTCTACAATGACACCACAAGAGAGCAGGGAGAGAATCATATTCCATATAAGGGAACATATACGCTGACCATCAAAGCGGCCGGCTACAAGACCTTCAGCAAGAAATTTATGGTGGATGAAGGAAAAACACTCGATGATGGACGGAAGTCCGGTGTAAATAAATATACGCCGGAGGTGGATACTGTGAGCGGAGCAACCGGACTTTCCACCGGCGGAGAGGGAAGCAGTGTCAGTGGAGGCACGAAGGTGTCCGCGAACCTGATCTTTAAAGGCGATCTGCTGATCAACGCCTTGATTTTGGATGATTTGGACATGAATTGCGCGGCTGCTTCCGCGATCGCTGATCGCTGGAATTACGATGTGATTTGTGATTACGTGCTGACAGCAGACGGCAAAGAAAAATATGCCTGGACGGAGTACTACAACGAGGCCTCCGATGCACAGCTGGAGGGAAGATATCTGAGCTTCGCGGAATATGCAGAAGAGACAGAGGCGGAAGACGGAAGCCTGAGGCCCTTTGAGGCAAAAATGGTTCTGGAGGATAATCTCCTGGGAGATCTTACTTCGGACTATCTGACAGAAGGAAGCGGAACAGAAGATAGAGAAAAAGAATCTGGTGATCAGGAGAATGAACAGCTTAGCAAGTCTTCAGAGGAAGGTGAGGAAGGAAAAGACGCTCCCAAAGATGATGCAAAGGAGGCTTTTGTTCCAAAGAGAATGGCTGTATCCCAGGGAAACGGATACTTTACAAATACCTATTTCTATCTGGTCTATGATAACAAGAATGAGCAGATGAAGGATTATCTTCAGGCTGTCACACAGATGAGTGTCAACGGCATGCCATACGCGAAGGCTGCGGACTATGAGTACATCAGCTCGGCTTCCGGCAGCAAATTTAAATACGGGGATGGAAACAATGGCTATGACCGTTTCCTTCTTTTGACTTATGGGGACGGAACAAACAGTGACCACCTGACCTTTGTAATCAAAGCAAAAGGATACAGGGACGCCACCTTCACCATCGGTTCCAACGGGGAATTGAAGGAAGAAGAGCCGCCGAAGGTTAAGCGGAAATACAAAGATCTTGATCTCGAGGGGACGGCCCGGAAGAGCAAAAGATCATAAGGGGAAAAAGAAATCTCCATCTGCCCAACGTTTTTTGTTGGCGGATGGAGGTTTATTTGTATATTGTATATTAAAAGTGTTATAATCTATACAACTGGGTTTCGCTGAAGAGTCAAAGGGGGAAATACATATGGATCGTAAGAAGCAACAGCTGGTGTCGGTCATCATTCCTGTATTCAACAGAGAGAAAAAAGTCGTCCGATGTATTGAAAGTGTACTCCGTCAGAAGAATGTGAGCGTGGAGATCCTGATTGTGGATGACGGTAGCACGGATGCGACGCTTCGTGTCTGCCGTGCATACGAGGAGATGTATGATCATATTCATGTGTATCACAAGGAAAACGGGGGACCCTCTTCCGCGCGAAATTACGGGCTGGATCATATGCGAGGGGAATATGTGATGTTCCTGGACAGCGACGATGAGCTGACGGAGGATGCCATAGAGAAACTGTTGAACGCGTCAGTGATCTACGATGCGGATATGGTGATCGGAAAATATGCTGAAGTTTATGCGGATGGAACAAGGATCCCACCTGAGATTCCTTCGAAATATTTGGATCGTCTTGTTACTGAGAGACAATTTTGGGAAATTGCTGCTCTGGATGGTGTTGTGGTTGGCGTCTCCGTATGTTGCAAGTTGTATAAGGCGAGAGTCTGGTATGGGCTCCGGTTCCCGGAGAATTTCCGGATTCATGAGGATGAGTGGATGCTGCATCGATATGTATCCAAGTGTAACCGGATCTACATGCTGGACCATTTATTCTATCTGCTTCATTTACACGAGTCAGATGAGGGGGTTATGTACGGGAAATTTGAATTCAAGCATCTGGCAGGGGCGGATGCGAGACTTGACCGGATCCGCTATCTGATCTGGAAAGGATATTATGATGCTGCTCTTTATAACTTCGGTTTCGGGGGCAGGATCCTATTGAATGGCGTAAAAAAACTGGATGATCAGAAGTCAAAGAAGGAAATCGAGAGGCTGTACATGGAATACAAGAAGCTGGTTCCGATTCTGAAGAAATATGTGGATACGAAGAATAAGTTCCGTCTGGCTCTCTTTGATTTCGATCTGAAAGCCTACGGTAAGGTCAGGAGCTTTTTGCGTCAACATAAATAATAACGTATCGGCGATAAGGTTATGATCATGGGTGCATGAGAAATGTAGATAACTGCTATCACAGACGCATACGCTGTGGATAAAAGAAAGCTTCGATCAGAAGATGATGTTGCAGACGGATCTCGAATGATCTGTCTGCTTTTCTATGCGAAAAAAGGAAAAGAAGTGATAAGATAGATGTATTGAAATATTTGCGGGGAGAAGTTGAGGCGATGACAGCGTCAAGATTGGCAAAAACTGAAGAAATGCGGCATGGATTCGAAACGGCATATATTGACGGGACGGTGGCATCAAATCTGGCCTACCGTCCTCAGTTTGTGTCGAATGATCACAGGCAGGGCAAGAAGGTACTTGCCACGGTAGAAAACGAATTATTGAAATGCGAGAGATTTCAGATCAGCGTGGCTTTTATCACAAAAAGCGGGATTACGCCGTTGCTGCAAACTCTAAAGGAGCTGGAAAAGAAAGGGGTTTCAGGAGAAATCTTGACAACCAACTATCTAAGTTTCAGTGAGCCTGCTGCATTGAAGACTTTGAACAGCCTGTCGAATATCACTCTGAAAATGTATGATGTGGAAGCCGCAGGTGAGGGCTTCCATACGAAGGGATATATTTTTCATAAAGATGAAATCTACAGGATTATTATCGGAAGTTCCAATATCACCAGTTCTGCGCTGACCTGCAACCGTGAGTGGAATACGAAAATTGTATCCACGGAACAGGGGGAGATGGCACAGGACATCGTGAGGGAGTTCCGTGAGCTCTGGAATAGCAGATATACGCTGAGTTATGATGAATTCTATAAAGATTATAAAGACCGCTACGAAATCATTCGCCATCAGCGGGAGATTGCGAAGCAGGAGGAGATCACTTCTCTGGAAAAATATAAGCTGCAACCGAACAGTATGCAGGTAGGGTTCATTCAAAATTTGAAAAGAATACTGACTTCAAAAGATCGAAATGACCGTGCATTACTAGTGTCAGCAACGGGTACCGGAAAGACGTTTGCTTCTGCTTTTGCCATGCGAGAGCTTGGCTTCAAACGGGTGTTATTTCTGGTTCACCGTGGACAGCTAGCGAGACAGACAAAGAAATCCTATGAGAAGGTTTTTTCAAAGTCTGTGTCCATGGGTATCGTTGGAGCCGGACAGAATGAATATGAGGCGGATTATATTTTTGCAACCGTTCAGAC